>DAIDBB010000123.1 GCA_027310325.1 bacterium
GTATTATCTGAGAAGGCTTTTCCGGTTTTAGCCCTGCCGGAATTTTTGCCGCAAGCCTCCGTTCACATCCCCGTTAAATTGGCAAAAGGCCGGGTAAGGCTGAACTATCAGGCATACAGCCTTGACGCGATGAGCAAGAACGCCGGAGAGATAGCGGATTCCCTCAGCGGGGCGAACCCGAAAAACTGGCCGAAGGACACGGTCTGGAGCCCTCCTTATGGCCCACATAGGGGACCATGCCGCCCAGATAAGACGACGTATCTGCGAAGGACTTTGCCGCCGAGGCAAACGAATGGGCCCCGATGAAGAAAAACGCCTATGATATCGCCGATGCCCTTGCCGCAGGCCTTGTTAAACAATTCCCGGGGAAGTTCGAATAACCCCGGGCAGCCGCCGCTTTAACCGGCCGGTAAAAATTGCGTATTCAAAGGCCCGGGGGGGACGGCTTCCGGGGCCTTTTGTTTGCAGAGGCTCGCCGGGGTCTGGGGGCGTGCGATAAGTTACTCTTGACTATGTGGGGCTTAAGTGGTGTACTAATAAGTGACGGCCATATGATTGGAGCGGAAGCCGACTTCCAGCTTAAGGAGATTTTGAAAGGATAAGATGAAATTTGACAGCTTAGGTATCAACCCGGATATTTTAAAAGGGATACACGACGCCGGATTCACACATTGTACCCCGATCCAGGAACAGTCCCTCCCTGAGTGCCTCAAGGGAAAGGACGTCATAGCGCAGTCCCAGACAGGTTCAGGCAAGACCGCGGTATTTCTCATAACAATATTCAGCAGGCTCCTCGCCTCAGGGCCGAACACGGCCGGTAAACCGAGGGCGCTGGTAATGGTGCCGACCAGGGAATTAGCCACCCAGGTCGTCGACGATTCCGTAAAGCTCGGCAAATACCTCCCGTTAAGGTCAGTGGCGGTGTACGGCGGGGTCGAATACGACAAGCAGGTCCAGGCGCTCAAAAAGGGAGTCGACCTTGTGGTCGCCACCCCGGGGCGCATGATAGACCTCTACAAATCAAAGACCCTTTCCCTCGACGGCATAGAGA
>DAIDBB010000141.1 GCA_027310325.1 bacterium
GCGTACGCGGGAAGAAGCTCAAACATAAACGCCCAGAGGTGCGTTAACCTCTTTCCGGAGCTCGACGGGGGCGGCGGCAAGGCCGTCGCGGCCCTTGTCGGCACGCCCGGCCTCGAGCTATTTACGACGCTCCCGGCCCCGGTGCGCGGGATGCGCGCCTTTAACGGCTCCCTCTATGCCGTGGCCGGAAGCCTTTTTTATTCGATAACGCCGGGCGGCGCGGCGGCGGCCCTGGGGACCCTTTCGACATCAACGGGCAGGGTCTCGATGGCGGACAACGGCGCGCAGCTTATGATAGTTGACGGGGCGAACGGCTATATATACGCCGCCGCCGCCAACACGCTTACGCCGATAACTTCGCCGGGCTTTTCAGGCGCCGATACGGTCGCCTTCATAGACGGTTACTTCGCGGTCAATGGGCCCGGCACGGGGTCTTTTAAGGTCTCGTCGGTTTACGACGGCACGGTGTGGGACGCGCTCGACGCCGCGACCGCCGAGGGCGACCCGGACGGGCTCGTGGCCGTCGTCAACAACCACAGGGAGCTATGGCTCTTCGGCGAAACTACCGCCGAGGTCTGGTACTCGTCCGGGGCCGGAAACCCGCCGTTCGCGCGCATGAACGGCCCGTTTATCGAGACGGGGCTCGCCGCGCGCTGGAGTGTGGCGAGGGCCGACAACTCGCTCTTCTGGCTGGCGCGGAACAAATACGGCAGGGGCTTCGTCGTCAGGGCCGACGGATACACCCCGCGCATAGTCTCGACCCGCGCCATCGAATACCAGATAAGCACGTACCCGGAGATAAATGACGCCTTCGCGTACGCCTATTCGGAGGAGGGGCACACATTCTACGTCATAACCTTCCCGTCCGGAAACGCCACGTGGGCCTACGACGCCTCGACAAACCTCTGGCACGAGAGGCAGAGCTTCGGGGTCGGGCGGCACAGGGCGGACTCCTACGCTTATTTCAACGGGGCGCACATGGTCGGTGACTTCCAGAACGGCAACGTCTACAGGTTGAAAATGAACGTATACACCGATAACGGCGAGCCCATACAGAGGATACGGGCCGCCACGCACGTATCTAACGACATGAAGAACCTCTTCATCCGCAAGCTCCAGCTCGACCTCGAATCGGGCGCCGCCGGAAACGGGGCCGACCCGCAGATGATGCTCCAGTGGTCCGACGACGGCGGCCACACGTGGGGGAGCGAACGCTGGGCGAGTATGGGCAAAACAGGAGAGGTCAGGAGGAGGGCGATTTGGAAGGGGCTCGGCAGGACCCGGGACAGGGTCTTCAGGATCACGATAACGGACCCCGTAAAGGTCATAATCATCGGGGCGTCGATGGAGGCGGAGAGGGGGAGGCACTAAAGCCTTTACGCAAGGAAACCGTCCGTCTGCGTTGTCAGGGCAGGCAAGGGCGGTTTAAGCCGGGATCCAAATCGAGTATGGCTTCCTTAAATGCATGCCCGGCCTGGCCTCTCGCCCTTCCTGGCATCCGGACGTTTCTTGCATAAATTTTTTCAGCAGACCCATGGGTAAACGGTATTTTTAGCGGGTTCAGGTTTGTTGCCTGAACCCTGTTTTTTGGAGCAATGATAGACCTGCTTCTACCAAAAAACCGATTGCAACGCTACCTTCGCAACGACAGATTCACCCCCGCCCTTCCCTCCCCGTCAAGGGGGAGGGTTTTAGAATCTTCCGACCGCGCGGTGGGAAGGGGTGGCGTCGGGGTAGCGTCACTGTCTTCCGCTTTTCCTCGGTCACGGATAACGGCCACGTTCTCAAAACCGCTGCCCAAACGTACCCATCGTTCCTGGACAGACCGTTTTAAATAATCTATTGTGGGTCGAAGGATCTGACGAGGCCCCGCGATAGGCGCGGCGCAGACGCGGATAAGACGGAATTTTTAAGATAATCAGGCAACGCCTGACCGTTAAAAAAGATGGACTTAAAGACCAGGATAAACCCCGCACCGATAAAAGACCCTTTGACCGTAAACGGCGAGATGGCGAAGTCCTGGGCCAACTGGTTCTCGCGCCTTTTCGACTCCATCTCGGTGCTCACGCCCTCGGTCTCCGGAGATAACGGCGACCGGGCGGTCACGCTCTCGGCGGGCTCGTCGGCCACCACGCAGAGGTTCAATACGACGCTCACCGCTACGAGGGCCGTGACCCTATCGAGCAAAAACGCGTTCACCGGCGCGGCATTTAAGATCATAAGGGAGCAGGGCGCCACAGGCCCCTTTAACCTGGACGTGGGGCCGGGGCTTAAGACGCTAACGGCCCCGGGCCAGTGGTGCGTCGTCGAGTACGCCGGGAACTCATGGATACTCGCGGCCTCGGGGGCGCTATGACGCCCGTTATCTCGGTCGAAAGGTGCGGCATAGCCGAGCTAGAATACGTCGATTTCGTCATGCGGCACCCGTCCATATACCCGCACATCTCGGACGACCTGTCGCCGGAGGCCGGGGAGTT
Organism: bacterium; assembly: GCA_027310325.1. GTDB lineage: Bacteria > Desulfobacterota > GWC2-55-46 > GWC2-55-46 > GWC2-55-46 > JAKAIQ01. The sequence goes on from DAIDBB010000141.1 coordinate 2,478, forward strand.
CACGGCCGCGCCGCTCCTCATGGGCCCGCGGATAATATTCCTCAGGCCCGTGGTCGAGGGGTTCGGCGCGGGGGTCTTCCTCTTTCACCCGTGGAACTCCGTAACGTACGAGGTCCACTCGTGCGTCCTGCCGGGCTTCCGCGGGAAGACCGCGGTCGAGGCGTCAAGGCTCGCCGCCGCGTGGATGTTCGAAAACACGGGGTGCAGGAAGATAATAACGCAGATACCGGCGCGGAACAGGGCCGCGTACGCGCTTGCGCACCGCGCCGGGTTCAGGGCGGAGGGCGTAAATAAAAGGTCGTTTCTGAAGGACGGGACGCTTTACGACCAGGCCTTCATGGGCTTGTTGAAGGGCTGAAGATAATCCCCACTCGCCTCCCCTTTAGAAAAGGGGGGATTTAATGAGGACGCATGCGCAAGGCGAAGTCAAAATAGTCATCAGGGCTTTGCGCTTTTAAAATTCCGCAGATAAAACCCGTTAACGATAAGGAGGATATGGAGTTATGCCGGCAGCAGCGATAATAG
>DAIDBB010000217.1 GCA_027310325.1 bacterium
GGGCTATGGCCCCGCCGTTGACGTTGACCTTTTTCGGGTCGATGGAGAGTTCCTTTATTACGGCAAGCGACTGCGCCGCGAACGCCTCGTTCTCCTCCACGAGGTCGAAGTCGTCGACGGCGAGGCCCGTTTTTTTAAGGAGCCTTTCAACGGATTTCACGGGCGCGACCGTGTACCACTTCGGGTCCACGTGGCCCGTCGTGTAGGCGATTATCTCGGCCATGGGCCTGAGCTTGAGCCTCTTTGCGTTTTCGGCGGTAGTAAGGAGGAGGGCCGCGGCGCCGTCGTTGAGCCCCGGGGCGTTTCCGGCGGTTATCGAGCCGCCTTTCTTGAAGGCGGGCCTGAGGAGCGATAGCTTCTTTAGATTTGTGTCCCAACGTATCGTCTCGTCCGTTGTCACGGTCACGCCGTTTGCGGTTACCGGCACTATTTCATCTTTAAAGGCCCCGGACCTTTCAGCCCTCTGCGCGTTTTTGTGGCTCAGGAGCGCGAAGGCGTCCTCTTGTTTTCTCGTTATCCTGTATTTCTCAGCCGTTAGCTCGCAGAGGCTGCCCATGTGCGCGTCGTAGTAGCAGTCCCAGAGGCCGTCGTGGACCATCGAGTCTATCGCTGCCCCGTCGCCCGTCTTTCTGCCTTTTCTCATGTCAATTATAAGGAAAGGGGCGTTACTCATCGATTCCATGCCCCCGGCTATTATTACTTCCGCTTCATGGAGCCGGAGCTTGTCAAAGGCCATGGCAACGGCCATGAGGCCCGATGCGCAGACCATGTTGACGGTTATCGCAGAGACGGTATAGGGCAGCCCCGCGCCTATCGCCGCCCGCCTCGCCGGGTTCTGGCCTATGCCCGCCGAAAGGACGTTACCCATGATCACCTCATCGATTGCGGGCCTTCCGTGCCGGGCTACGAGCTCCTTTATGACGGGTGAGGCGAGGGCCGGCGCGCTTATGCCCGAGAGCCTGCCGAGAAGCTTCCCCACCGGGGTGCGGAGCGCATCTATTATGACCACGTTCTCGCCGTTCAATATTCACTCCTTACGCGACTTCTTGAGGAACTCGCCCATGAGCATTTTGGGGTCTTCGTACGAAAAGAGCCTGGCCCATTCGGCCGTTTCTTTCGTGAACGACCCCGAGTTTACAAGCCTCTTTGCCGCCCTTAGTGCCTGGGCCGGTTTACCGGCCAGGAGTCTGGCAAGGCTGTCCGCCTCGGAGCTCAACGCCTCCGCGGCAACAGCCTTGTTTATGAGCCCGATTCCAACGGCCTCGTCGGCGTAAAGCCTTTTCGCGGTAAAGATAAGCTCTTTCGCCCTTAAGTTGCCTATCCTTGCCGGAAGCCTCTGAGTTCCGCCCGCCCCCGGGACTATGCCAAGGTTTATCTCAGGCGCGCCGATGACCGATGACTTCGAGGCTATGACGAAGTCGCAGGCGAGTATCAGCTCGAGCCCGCCGCCGAGGCAAAAACCGTTTACGGAGGCTATGACGGGGACGGGCAGGGTTTCTATAAGCGAGACCATTTTGTGGAAGAGCCGCGAGAATTTTCTCGCCTCACCCTGCCCGAAGGCGGACATCTCCTTTATATCCGCGCCCGCAAGAAAGGTCTTCCCCGTATTTGCTATTACGAGGACCCTGAGGGCCTTCATGGACTCAAGGGTTTTAAGCGCGCTTACAAGGTCGTTCAGTACCGGCGTTGAAAGGATGTTTACGCCGGGGCTATTGAAGGTGATTGTCGATACTTCGTCAATTTCCAGCCTGAATCCCTGATAGTCGGTCGCGGTCGGCATAGGAGGGCCTTTAGGTTTTTATTCCAACTCTACTTCACGCCGCGCGTTCTGTCAACTGAGGCGGCCTTGCATTTTCCCCGATTTGATATAGGATTGTTTTTAGCGTTCGCATGATATCGTAAAGGCCGTTATGATCGTGCGAAGACGTCGCGGCATTTTACGGACCTCTAAAAACGTGGATATTATCGTCTGTCTAAAGAGGGTGCCTGACACCGGGGCGCGGGTCGAGATAGAGGGGACCGGCGTCAGGGAGGAGGGGCTTGACTGGGTCTTGAACCCCTATGACGAGTTCGGCGTCGAGGAGGCGCTTAAGATAAAGGCCGCGCACGGGGGCAAGGTCACCGTAATTACCGCCGGGGCCCCGGGAGGTGAGGATGTCCTGAGAAAGGCCCTTGCAATGGGCGTTGACGAGGCCGTCTATATTAAGGATGCGGGCCTCAAAGGGGCGGATGACCACGGCGTCTCCAGGGTCCTCGCGAAGGCGATCTCCCGGACGCCCTTCGACCTTATCCTCTGCGGCAAGCAATCTACCGACGCTCAGGCCGGCTACGTGGGAGGCGCGCTCGCCGGGCTTCTCGGCATACCGCTCGTATCAGCGATAAGGGAGCTTAAGATAAGCGGAAAGAGCTTCGAGGCGGGAAGGGAAGTCGAAGGCGGCGTTGAGACGGTAGAGGCAACTCTGCCGGCCGTACTTACCGCCGAGAAGGGCCTCAATGAACCGAGGTACCCGGCGCTTGCCGGGATAATGAGGGCGAAAAAGCAGGAGATAAAATACTTGGACCTCCCCTCCCTCGGGATTAATCCTGAAGAGCTTGAAAACCCCCTGAAAAGGGTCTCTCTAACGTATCCGTCGATCGAGCGGAAAGGCAAGGTCCTTAACGCCGATAGCGGATCGATAAAGGAGTTTGCTGGGTTCATAAAGTCTATTATTTGATACGGACGTAATAAATGTCTTTATATTTTGTTGTACTCCTCGGAAAATCCTCGACGTACCACAGTGAGTACGCCTGCGGTTTTCCTCGTCGTCGGCCTCGTCTAAAGCCATTTATTACGTTCGTCAATTATTAGCCGCGCGATTTTTAAATATTATTCCGAAGGGGTAGTTCCTTGATCTGGGTTCTTGCGGAGTGCAAAGGTAACGAACCTAAGGCCGTTACGCTCGAGGCCCTCGGGGCCGGAAGGCTTCTGGCAGAACCCTTGAACCTCCCGCTCTGCCTGATACTTCCCGGCTCCAATCCGGCCTCTTTCGCGAGGACGTTTCTGCGGAAGGCCGATAAGATACACCTCCTTGAAGACCCGCTCCTTTCCACCTACGCGAACGACGCCTACAAAGGCGCTGTCACGGCCTTTCTCAAAGATAAGGCAGTCCGTGCCCTCGTCGTGCCGGGCACATCAACGGGCAAGGACCTCGGCCCGCTCCTTTCGGTCTCCCTCAGGATACCCTATTCGCAGAATACCGTTGGCATAAAGGTGAAGGAAGGCGATATCCATTTAAGCCGGAGGGTCTACGGGGGAAAGATAATCGAGACCGTAACGACCGCGGATGCGAAAGGCGGCGTTATCGTCTCGATAATGCCGAGGGCATTTGCCGAGGCGGCCGACGGCAAAACGGACGGCACGGTCGTTAGTGCCGCGGCGGGGCTGAATGAAGAAGCGCTTAGGATAAAAGTCAGAGGCTTCGTAAGGGAGACCGGGCAGATGGACCTTACCGAGGCCCCTGTCATCGTCTCCGGCGGCAGGGGCGTGGGCTCCGCAGAGGGTTTCAGGCTTCTTGAGGAACTGGCCGCGCTTTTGGGCGGGACGGTCGGCGCTTCGAGGTCGGCGGTGGACGCCGGCTGGATGCCCCATACCGTCCAGGTCGGGCAGACCGGCCGTACCGTAACGCCGAAACTGTACCTGGCCTGCGGCATTTCAGGCGCCCCGCAGCACCTTGCGGGCATGACGGGGTCGAAGTACGTCCTGGCCATAAATAGAGACCCGGACGCGCCGATATTCAAGGTCGCGGACTACGGCATAGTCGGCGACCTCCATAAGGTCATCCCGGTCCTAATCGAAGAGTTGAAGGCAAGTGGAGTTGCAAAAGTCTCTTGACGGAGAGTCCCCGGTATGGACGAAAAGTTCGACTGCATAATAGTGGGCGCCGGGCCCTCGGGAGCGACGGCGGCGTTGCGGCTCGCCGGAGCCGGCCTTAACGTCGTCGTCTTCGAAAGGGGGAAGCCCGGCTCGAAGAACATGTTCGGCGGCGTCCTTTATTCGACGGTGCTCAATAAGCTCATACCGGATTTCTGGAAAGAGGCGCCTGTCGAGAGACACGTCATAAGGAAAAGGTTCTCTCTCCTTTCTTCTACCGCCGAGGCGGCCTTTGACTTGAGCTTCAACGCCTTCGACTCGCCGCCGTATAACAATAGCTTCACGGTCCTGAGGGCGCGGTTCGACAGGTGGTACGCGGGAAAGGCCGAAGAGGCCGGGGCCTTGATCGTGACCGACGCGAACGTCGAAGACTTCATCGTCGAGGACAACGCGATAAAAGGCGTAAAGGCCGGGATCGAGGGAGGGGATGTGAGGGCCGACTGCGTCATCTGCGCCGAGGGGGCCAATTCTCTCCTTGCGGAAAAGTCGGGGCTCAAGACCAGGCCCGGACCGTCCAGCACGACCCTCGGCGTTAAGGAGGTCATAAGCCTTCCCAAAGAGGTTATCGAGGACAGGTTCTCCCTTGAAGACGGGCAGGGCGCCTCGTTCGAGTTCTTCGGCACGGCCCTCGGGGGCGCGGCAGGGTCGGGCTTCATATATACCAACAAAGATACGCTGTCGGTCGGCATAGGGGTCCCCATCTCGGTCTTGAAGGAAAAGGGCCTTAAGCCTAACGACCTCATAGAGGGCTTCAAGGGCCATCCGGCGGTAGCCAGGTACCTTCGGGGAGGAAAGACCGAGGAGTTCTCGGCGCACATGATCCCGGAGGGTGGATATAAAGCGGTCCCTACCCTCGTAAAAGACGGGCTAATGCTCGTCGGGGACTCGGCAGGGCTTTTAAACCCGTCGCTATTCAGGGAAGGGACGAACCTCGCCATGGCCTCCGGCCTCCTCGCCGCTGAAACGGTGATAGACGCAAGGGCAAAGGGGGATTTCTCGGCCAGGACGCTTGGCGGCTACGCCGAAAGGCTTAAGAAAAGCTTCGTCATCAAGGACCTCTTGAGATACAAAGACGTCCCCGCGGCCATAGGGTCGATACCGGGGCTCTTCAGCGAAGGGCCCGAGGCGATACTCGAATTTCTACAGGGCCACTTCACGGTGTCGGAAAAAAGCAAGGACGAGCTACATTCGGAGATAAGAAAGGCCTTCAGGAATAAGGTCTCTATGAAGAAGCTTCTCCTTGAGCTCTACAGGGCGTCAAAGGCGCTAAGGTGAGGAGGTCCATTGATGGAGAAAAAGACGCTGCCCGAAAAGCTATTCCTTCTGAGCTTCAAGGTCGACAAGACCAGCCACCTGGTCTTAAACAGGGAGTTCTGCCTCAAGTGCCCGGAGTCCGAGAGGACGTGCCTCTGGATATGCCCCTCCGAGGTGTACAAATGGGACGCCGGGAAGACGGATATAATAGTAGGGTACGAGGGATGCCTCGAGTGCGGCACATGCAGGATAGCCTGCGGTAAAGGGGCGATCGACTGGCGGAACCCCCGGGGCGGGTTCGGGGTCTCTTACAGGTTCGGATAACGACTTCTTTAAGGAGGATGCGCATGGACTTCGAACTGACGCCTGAGCAGAAACTCGTAAGGGAGACGGCCCGAAAGTTCGCCGACCAGGAGATAATCCCCGTTGCGCGGGAAAACGACGCCCTCGAAAGGTTCCCGTGGGACCTCATCAAAAAGATGGCCCCGTTGGGCTTCCTCGGCGCTACCGTCCCGGAGAAGTACGGCGGTGCAGGGCTTGACTATATAAGCGACGCGATAATATTCGAGGAGGTCGGAAGGGGGTGCTCGTCGCTAAGGACCATAATATCCGTACAGGTCTCCCTTGCCGAGCATACCATCCTTAAATGGGGGACGGAAGAGCAGAGGCAGAACTACCTCCCGAAGCTATGCGGCGGCGAGTACCTCGGGTGTTTCGGCCTCACCGAGCCCGGGGCCGGGAGCGACCCGGCAAGCATGAAGACGGCCGCAGCCAGGAAAGGCGACGGCTGGGTACTTAACGGCTCAAAGACGTGGATCTCGACGGGAAGCCTTGCGAATGTAGCCGTTATATTCGCGCAGGCGGACCCCTCGAAGGGCTATAAGGGGATAACCGCCTTTCTGGTCGAAAAGGGCACTCCGGGCTTCTCATCGAGGGATATAACCGGAAAGATGGGCCTGAGGGCCGCCAATACGGCGCAGCTTTTCTTCGAGGACTGTTTTATTCCAGGGAAAAACCTCGTTGGAAGTCCCGGCGAGGGGCTTAAGATCGCCCTGGACGCCCTCGATAACGGCCGCTTTGGCGTTGCCGCCGGATGCGTGGGGATAATGCAGGGGTGCGTGGACGCCTGCGTAAAGTATTCGAAGGAAAGGTACCAGTTCGGCCGTCCCATAGCATCTTTCCAGCTCGTGCAGGACATGATAGCGAGGATGTGCGTCGACATGGACGCCGCACGCCTCCTCGTATACAGGGCCGGACACCTCAAGAACAGGGGCGTAAGAAATACCATCGAGACCTCGATGGCGAAGTACTTCGCGAGCGAGGCCGCCGTAAGGGCCGCGACCGACGCCATACAGGTCCACGGCGGCTACGGCTATTCGAACGAATATCCTGTCGAAAGGTACCTGAGGGACGCTAAGGTTGCGACCATCTACGAGGGCACCTCGCAGATACAGAAGCTAATAATAGGCGAGAATATACTTGGAGTGAGGGCCTTCGTCTGACCCGAACGCAATATTTGGCTTTATACTTCGTTGTACTCCTCGTAAAATCCTCGACGTACTGCAAAGAGTACGCCTGCCCACCGCACGGTGAGCCTGCGGCGGGCAAAGGTTTCGCCGCAGCCGTTGCCGCAATGGACCATGCGGTTACACGGTACGTTTTAACTCTGCCCACCGCACGGTGCGTCTGCGGTTTTTCCTCTGCGTCCGCTCTAAGGCTGCAATCCTTCTAATCTTTCTTTAATGAAGCCTCAGGTAAAAATACCTTGCCATTAGCATACCCGCGGGATTAACATATACCGGCCAGGCCAACGGCGCAGGGCTGCTCGCGAGCATCAATTCCCGGGAACCACCATAGACGCGTCGTCCTATTTCCGGCGGATGCCGATAACGATACGGCGTGTTACATAAAATGAAGAAGCTTACCGGACCAGTATTAATACAGATTATTTTTACGGCCTTTTTCGCGTGCCTTGCCGCCGCCGAAGAGGGCCCTACCGCGACCCCCATAAAGCACCTCGTGGTCATCTTCCAGGAGAACGTATCCTTCGACCATTACTTCGCCTCATACCCCAGGGCGCTCAATCCGCGGGAGGAGGAGACGCGGTTTACGGCCCTCCCGGACACCCCGGCGGTAAACGGCCTTACTGAAGAGCTCATAAGGAAGAACCCGAATTCCGTCAGGCCGTTCCGCCTGGGCAGAGACAAGGCCTGGACCTGCAGCCCCGGCCACGGCTACACGACGGAGCAGCGAGCCTACAACGGCGGAAGGCTCGATAGGTTCGTCGAGTCCCTGGGGCCGAGTTCCATTATCTGCAATCCCGGCACGGTGATGGGCTATTACGACGGCAATACCGTTACGGCCCTGTGGAACTATGCCCAGAGGTTCGCCATGTCTGATAACTTCTTCGGCTCCACCTTCGGACCCTCGACGCCCGGCGCCCTGAACCTCATATCAGGGCAGACGCACGGGGCCGAAGCCCCGGACGAGACGCCCGATATCGTCGGCGGCACGGTCATCGGGGACCCGGACCCGCAGCTCGACGACTGCGCCGTCAGGGGGCACAGGATAAAGATGTCGGGGAAGAACATCGGCGACCTCCTTAACGCGAAAGGGGTCACGTGGGGATGGTTCCAGGGGGGCTTCAGGCCGACCGAGCGGGCCGCCGGGAGCGACAAGGCGATATGCGGCGCGTACCACCTTTCCGGGTTAAGGCCCATCCCCGACTATCTGCCTCACCACGAGCCTTTCCAGTACTACGAATCGACCGCCAACCCCCACCATTACGCGCCGGCATCCGCGGCTTCGGTCGGCCGGACGGACGCGGCGAACCACCAGTACGATATAAGCGACTTCTGGGACGCGCTCGCTGCCGGAAACCCGCCGGCCGTGGGCTTTGTGAAGGCGCCGGCGTACCAGGACGGACACCCGGGCTATTCCGGCCCCTTGAGCGAGCAGTCCTTTCTCGTAGCCTTGATAAACCGCCTCCAGAAGTCCCGCTTCTGGGGTGAGATGGCGATCATTATAGCCTACGACGACTCCGGGGGATGGTACGACCACGTGATGCCGGAGATACAGAGCCCGTCAAAAAGCCCGGCCGACGCCCTTACGGGGTCCGGCCTCTGCGTAAAGGAGAATCCCGGGTTCCAGGGCAGGTGCGGCTTCGGGCCGAGGCTCCCGCTCCTCGTCATCTCGCCGTACGCCAGGAGAAACTTCGTCGACCATACCCGCATTGACCAGACGTCGATCTTGAGGTTCATCGAAGACAACTGGGCCCTCGGCAGGATCGGCAACGGGTCCTTCGATGAGAAGGCCGGGACCCTCGACAACCTCTTCGACTGGAAAGACCCTTACGACCGCATGTTCCTCCTCGACCCCGTCACGGGAGAGGTCAGGTCAAAATAGACTGAAAAACCCTCTTGAGAGAAACTTTTTATTAAACGGTTTTCCTCGCCGCCTTACGCCTCCGATGCCTCGTAACGGCCCATCTTATGAAAAGATAGGTCGCGCCCGCAAAGACGACGGATACGATGAGGTTACCTATCGTATAGACCAGGTAAGCCCGCCCGAAGCCTCTGAAAAGCCCCTCGTCGCGGACCTTTTCGAGTATCTTATGGCTGTCCTCGCCCATTAGGACGCTCCCGATTAAAACGCTCAAGCCCCAGAAGAAGGGCGTCGTCAGGGGGTTCATCACGAGGCTCCCGAGGACGGCCGCGGCCTTGTTCGCCCGCGCTACCGTGGCGAGTATCAGGGCCAGTATGATCCCCACCCCGAACGTCGGCAATATGCCCATGAAGACCCCTATCGCCGCCCCGAGGGCGATCTTTTCAGGAGGGTCCGAGAGGCGCAGGACCTTCAGATAGACAAGCCGCGTCCGCCTCCACGCCTTCACGTGCGGATGGTTTTTATTCCATATCGACCTTCGACCGTTTCTTGCCACGGGCGGTTTTTATCCTTATTAAACGGGGGAAGGCCGGGCGCATCTCCGGCGTCTTCGCGGGCTATCGGCTGCGGGACTATCTGTAAGACCGGTTGTCGTAGCCGTTCGTTATCGGCATCCTCCGGTCCTTGCCCAGGGCGCGAGGCGTTATCTTCACGCCCGGCGGGGCCTGCCTTCTTTTGTATTCGCTGAGATCGACCATGCGGATGACCTTTCTTACGGTCTCTTTCGCGAAGCCCATGGCCATGATCTCTTCGGGCGACCTGTCCTCCTCGACGTACGCCTTAAGTATCTTATCGAGCACGCCATAGGGAGGAAGAGTGTCCTGGTCGGTCTGGCCGAATTTAAGCTCAGCCGTGGGCGCCTTTGTAAGGACCCTTTCCGGTATGACGGGCTTTCCAGCGCGTTCGTTCATTTTTGACGACAGCTCGTAGACCAGCGTCTTGGGCACGTCCTTTATGACGGCGAACCCTCCGGCCATGTCGCCGTAGAGGGTCGCGTAGCCCACGCTCATCTCGCTCTTGTTTCCGGTCGTAAGGACCAGCCACCCGAACTTGTTGCTCATGGCCATGAGGATGTTCCCGCGGATGCGCGCCTGGATGTTCTCCTCCGTAATATCGGGTTTTCTACCCTTGAACGGCCTTTTCATCGTCCCGAGATAGGTCTCGAAGATGCCGTCGATAGGGACCGTGAGGAACTCTATCCCGAGGTTTTTGGCGAGCTTCGTCGCGTCCTCGCGGCTTTCAACGGACGTATACCGGGACGGCATGAAGACCCCGGTTATGTTCTCTTTTCCGAGCGCCTCCACGGCCACCGCTGCGACAAGCGAAGAGTCTATCCCGCCGCTGAGCCCCATGACGGCGTGATGGAAGCCGTTCTTTTTCACGTAGTCGCGGGTGCCGAGGACGAGCGCATCGAGTATCTCCGCGCTTTTTTCAAGGCCCTCTTCCTTGCGCTCCGGGAGCCCTGGCAGCGTCTTTGCCCTCTTTCCGGTCTCGATGGTTATCTTTCTGACTCCCTCGGCAGGCTCCCTCAGTTTTTCTTCCCTCTTTCTCGGGTCGTGGAGGCGGGCCATGAGCGCCGCGTCGATGTTAAGGTCGGCTACTATGAGGTCTTCCCCGAAGGCCTTGCCCCTGGCGACGATATTGCCCTTTTCGTTTATTACGAGCCCCTGTCCGTCGAAGACTAGCTCGTCCTGGCCGCCGACCATGTTGTTGTAGGCTATGATGACCTCGTTGTCGATCGCCCTCGTTACGAGCATCTCCTCCCTTATCCAGGCCTTTCCCATGTGGTAGGGCGAGGCGTTGATGTTAACGATGACCTGCGCCCCTGCGAGCGACTGCGCCCGCGCCGGGCCTTCGGGGTACCATATGTCCTCGCAGATGCCTACGCCGACCGTAATGCCGTCGATGACCAGGTTCAGGGGCGTTGCTCCCGCCTGGAAGTACCTCTGCTCGTCGAAGACCCCGTAGTTCGGGAGGTACATCTTGTGGTAGACGTCAACTACCTTGCCGCCGTTAATGACGGCCGCGGCGTTAAAGATGTCCTCCCGCCGGTCCACGAACCCGACGACCGCGGTTATGCCCTTTATCCGGCGGCTTAAATGATTCAGGCAGTCGACGTTATCGTCTATGAACTTGGGCTTAAGGAGGAGGTCTGCGGGCGGATAGCCTGTTATCGAGAGCTCCGGGAATAGGACGATGTCGCAGCCGAGTCTTCGCGCCTTTTCGGAGTATGAGAGTATCTTTTTGGCGTTGCCGCCGAGGTCCCCGACCGTGACGTTTATCTGGGCCATGGCTACTCTTAATTTCCGCATGGGTAGAGGTTATCAAAAGGAAGGCCGCGTGTAAAGGGGGTTTGGGTTTGGAGGGCTATTTTGAAGGCCGCGTCCTCCTCTTTTCTAAAGAGGGGGCAGGGAGATTATTTCAATGGGTCCCTGGAGCCTAGAGGCTTGCGTGGACTCTAAGGACGGCCGGATGAATGTGGCTTGCGAAACCGCCGAAAAGCGATTTGTAATCCCCCTTTTTCCCCCTTTAGAAAAGGGGGAAATTATAAAACCCTCCCCCTTGACGGGGGAGGGAAGGGTGGGGGTGAGCTGTCATTGCGAGGAGCGCAGCGACGAAGCAATCTGTCTTTACTGGCAACCTTTCACCCTCCCCTTTATCCCCTCCATCGAGGGAGGGGATAAAGGGAAGTTTATCGC
>DAIDBB010000231.1 GCA_027310325.1 bacterium
CTGCCGGGTCGGTTGTACGCTCCTCTCCAGGACCTTAACCTTTTCTATACGCCGCCTGTGACGCTCGGCTCCACTGAAACGCGACGATAAATATGTCTCGACCATGTCCCAGGCCAATGCGGCCCCAACCACACGTCCGCCGAGGCATAGTACGTTCATATCGTCGTCCTCCACGCCCTGGTGGGCTGAATAAACATCATGTATAAGTGAGGCCCTTACGCCTGCCACCTTGTTTGCCGCTATCGACGCCCCCACCCCGCTTCCACAGACGGCTATCCCCCTTTCAACTCCGCCACCAGCCACGGCCTTAGCCATTGGTATGACAAAATCAGGGTAATCATCGCCTGGATCAAGGGCGTAGGAGCCGAAATCAACGACGTCGAAACCGGCCTCCCGGAGCTTTCCCGCCAACTCTTCCTTTATCGTAAATCCGCCGTGGTCCGAGGCGATGCCGATGCGCATCTCATACCCTTTCTCGCTTAAGCAAAGCAGCAGCGCGGCTTAGGATGTTCTCGACCATAAAGCCATACTCCCGCATTACGGTCTCGCCAGGGGCGGATGCGCCGAACCGGTCTATCCCTATGACGTCCCCGTCCTCCCCTACATAACGGCACCAGCCCTGGGGTTCCGCAGCCTCGACGGCGAGCCTGGCCTTTACGGATTTCGGGAATACCTTATCCCTGTACTCCTTGGGCTGGGCTTCGAAAAGCCGCCAGCTGGGCATGGAGACCAGCCGCGACTTCACCTTCATATCAAGGAGCTTCTGATGGGCCTCCGCTATCAGTCCCACTTCAGAGCCGCTTGCAATTAGGATTATGTCCGGCTCTGCGTCAGGCGCATCGATCAGTATGTACGCGCCCCTCCTCAAGCCCTCAGCGGATGCGTACCTCGCGCGGTCGACCGTAGGCACGCTCTGGCGGGATAAGACCAGCGCAACGGGCCTGCCCCTCATTTCGAGGGCAACACTCCACGCAACGGCCGTCTCGTTTGCGTCACCGGGCCTTATCACTATAAGCCTCGGTATGGCCCTCAGGCCCGCAAGCTGCTCGACGGGCTGGTGCGTTGGCCCGTCCTCGCCGAGCCCTATGCTATCGTGCGTAAATACATATATGACGTGAAGCCCTGAGAGGGCGGCAAGCCTTATGGGGGGGCGCATATAATCCGAAAAGATGAGGAACGTCGAGCCGAAAGGTATGACGCCCCCATGCGCGGACAGGCCGTTTAAGATCGCTCCCATAGCGTGTTCCCGCACACCGAAGTGAATATTCCTTCCAGCGTAACTCCATCCTCCGCCAACGGAGCCATGAATGTCGCCCATTTCTTTTGCGGGATTCTCGAAGTCCCCCATCCCTTTCAAGGCCGTATGAGTCGAGGGGTTAAGGTCAGCCGACCCGCCGATAAGGAAAGGCAGTCTCGGGGCTATCGCATTAATGACTTTTGCCGAGGCCACTCTCGTCGCCATCCCCCTTTGGTCAGGCGGGAATATCGGGATGTTCGCGTCCCAGCCCTTAGGGAGTTCGTTTCGGATTATCCGCGTAAGTTCTGCCGCAAGGTCGGGGAATTCACGTTCATAGGAAGAGAAGACCGCGTTCCATTCCTTTTCCAGCGCGTCACCTTCGGTTAAGGCCCTTCGGAAATATTCAAGAGCGGGCTGCGGTATGTAAAAC
>DAIDBB010000249.1 GCA_027310325.1 bacterium
AAAAAAGGCTGGCAGGTTCTTGAAGATCAAATTTACATAGATGATGCGATAAGCGGGGCCGAGTACGTAAACCGTCCCGGCATGCACAGGCTTTTAAACAATCTTAAGTCCTTCAATTGCATCGTAATGAGTGAATCCAGCCGTTTCGGGCGTGACATGACCCGTAACACATCATATATTATTAATATTGTTGAGAACGGTGTGCGGATATTTTATTACTTAACGGATGAAGAGGAAAAGGCAGAGACACCTGAGCAGCGGCTCATGATAACGGTTAAATCCTATGCCAGTGAAGTTGAAAGGCAAAAGGCTTCACAGAGGTCGAGGGATGCCTTACTTCAACGTGCAAGGAAAGGCTATAACACAGGAGGGGTCGTGTACGGCTACGATAATGTCCCAATCCATACGGGCCATAAGGACGAGAACGGAAATAATGTAAAGAGCCATACTGATTACAAGATAAATCCTGAGCAGGCTGAAGTAATAAGGGCAATATTCAGAGCTTATGCCGACGGTCACGGTTATGCCACTATAGCAAAAGCCATGAATCGTGATGATAAGTATACCGAGCTGATGGATAAATACTTCAAGAACCTTAATCTTGATACTCCGAGAAAGGGAACGGGTTCATGGGCACCAACGGCTATACGGGAGATACTCAGAAGAGAGCGCTATAGAGGCATAATCCAATTCGGAGAGTACCGTACAGCTTACAAAGGCGGAACCCAAGTAAGGGTGAAACAGAAGGAATATCTCAAGACCGAGCGTCCAGACCTTAAGATAATTGACGATGAACTCTGGGGAAGAGTACAGAGCCGTTTAAAAGTAGTAAATGCAAGGTATGTAAAGGAGTGCGGAGGAGTTAAGCCTAATAATAAGGTATTTACAGGCCGTGTTAGCAAGTATCTTTTGAGCGGATTGGGACAGTGCGGGTGCTGCGGCGGTTCTATTACAATCCAATCCGGAACTTTCGGAAGCGGCGATAAAAGGCACAAGGTTAATATGTACGCATGCAGCTATCATTATAATAGAGGCTCAACAACATGTTCAAATAAGCTTATGCAGAAAATCGAATTAGTGGATGAGCAGTTATTATCGATTTTAGAAGAACGGATACTCACCCCCGTATGCCTGGCGCATATTTATAGGAAGGCGTTAGAGGATATCAGGGACAAGATTAAGGAAAATATCAAAAAGGATGAAAGCGGCCTAAAAGTTCTTAAGAAAGAACGCGATAAAGTTAAGCGCGAGATGCAGAACATTGAACGGATCATAGTAAGCGGCAACAGTAACGATCAAATTATCGAGTGGATGAACAAGAGAGTCGAACAGCTTAAGGGTGTCGAGGCTAAGATAATAGAGCTGGAAGAGGCCCCCAGGATACTTCAGCTTACCCTTGATAATGTCGAGAAGGAGATCCCACACCTTGTACGTGTTAAGCTACAGGATATCAGGGGGCTACTCAGGAGAAATGTTGAATCAGCGAGGAAGGCGTTAAGGGAGTTATTGGAAGGCAGGGTTGTATTTACGTGGCCTAGTCGAGAAAAGCGTTTACAGTTGAAGACTCTTTAAGTGGAAAGAGTCATGGTCTTCCGGTTAAGATAAGTTCCCAACGAATCTTAACAAAGGAGAAAAGACCATGACTCATCAGCAGTATATCATATCCAGGAAGACCAACATACTTGAGCTTGGGCGTACACTCGG
>DAIDBB010000262.1 GCA_027310325.1 bacterium
TACATCCCTATTGTTACAGGAATGTTACAAATCTGTTAAAACCGGATGATATTCTGACCTTCCGATTGACTCAGGCCTTGCCTTTCCCGAAATGCCCGGGATGGGGTCAAGGGGGGGTGAAAAAGGTTGACACGGATTCCGGCGTTCATGTAGGATATGGATTTATATCATATAATTTATTTCCAAAGGAGCGCCAAAATGGGCAAAATTTCCGCGCAACTTCTTAAAAAGGCCGTAAAGCTCATACCCGGAGGTGTAAATAGCCCGGTAAGGGCCTTCAAGGCCGTCGGCGGAGGGCCTCTTTTCATAAAGAGGGCGCGCGGGTCGAAGATTTACGACGCCGACAATAGAGAGTATATAGATTATATCGGCTCGTGGGGGCCGATGATACTGGGGCACGCGCACCCGAGGGTATCCTCTGCCCTCAAAAAGGCGATAGACCGGGGGACAAGCTACGGCGCTCCTACCGAGCTTGAAGTGATACTGGCGGATATGACCTTGAAGGCCTTCCCCTCGATGGACATGGTAAGGTTCGTAAGCTCCGGCACAGAGGCGACGATGAGCGCCATAAGGCTCGCGCGGGCCTATACCGGAAGGGACAATATCTTAAAGTTCGAGGGTTGCTACCACGGCCACGCCGATGACCTCCTCGTAAAGGCGGGTAGCGGCGCGGCTACTTTAGGGGTGCCTGATTCTCCCGGCGTCCCGGCGGACCTCGCCAAACATACCTATAACGCCATATATAACGACCTGGCGTCCGTCCGGGAGCTTTTCGAGAAGGACCCCGAGGGGATAGCCTGCGTAATAGTAGAAGGCGCTCCGGGCAACATGGGCGTGGTATTGCCGAGCGACGGGTTTATTGATGGCCTCCGTGACATTACTAAAAAATACGGTGCGCTTCTCATAATGGACGAGGTCATGAGCGGCTTTAGGCTCTGCTACGGCGGGGCACAAAAAGTTTATACGGTTGATCCTGACCTCACGTGCCTCGGCAAGGTCATCGGCGGGGGGCTCCCGGTCGGGGCCTTTGGAGGAAAGAGGGCGATAATGGAAAGGCTCGCGCCCGTTGGCCCCGTCTACCAGGCCGGGACGCTCTCTGGTAACCCGATAGCCATGACAGCCGGGATAGAGACGCTTAAGCTACTCCAGAAAAAAGGGACATACGATAAGCTCTTTAAGACGACTGAAGCGGTCTGTAACGGGATAGAGGAGATAGCGAAAAAGGCCGGTGTGCCGGTCAAGATTAACGTTGCCGGGTCGATGTTTACGGTCTTTTTTACGGACAGGCCCGTCCACAACTACCAGGACGCGAAAGGGTGCGACCTCGCGCGGTTCGCCAGATACTTTACGAGGATGCTAAAGAACGGCGTTTATCTGCCGCCCTCGCAGTTCGAGGCCGCCTTCGTAAGCATGGCGCATACGGGCGCGGACGTTGAAAAGACGCTTGAGGCGGTAAAGAAGAGCTTCAGGGGGTTGTAGGCTTATTGCGGGATCAGGGTTGTACCCTGAACCCGATATTTCATGCTCGCATGGGTCTTCCGGCACATCACTTGAGATTTATCGAAGCATCAGCCTTTTCCCGTGAATGAATCTTAGCGGGTTCAGGTTTCAAACCTGAACCCGCTAAGAGGGGCCTCGGCAAAGGAAAAGCCGTGCAAGAACGCCAGGAAGAGGATGAACAGGAACAAGTATTTTTTCATCATATTCGCCTCCGTGTAAGAGTGAACACCGGCACGGCCAAGACGGGACGCGTAATCTCAAAGAAAGGCCTTCATGGTCCTAAAGCAACTTTATTCCGGGCCTGGGATTCTGTCAAGGGAGGGGTGAGGTTGCTTTGCAAGCGCGGCGCATACGGGCTCAGCCATGGAAAAGAACGCGCGAGGCGGTGAAGAAGGGCTTTTATTGTAGGGTGGGCTCCGCCCACCAAAACGTCAGATTCTAGCTCGCAATCAAAAGGTGGGCGCAGCCCACCCTACCAAACTATAGCCATACTGTCCAGCTATACCCGCAGTACCTTGTAATCCCACATTCCATCCAGTTGAAGGATCTGAGGGCGAAAATGTTATAGAGCCGCCACCGAAAGGAGAAACAACACCACCTCCTGCATAAGGATATATTCCTTTAGGTCCTATAAGAATTCCACCAGTACCACCGCCCCAGTATCCACCAGCTAGGTTTATATCGATGTACCAGAGTCCAAGCGGATCGATTCTGTTAACAGGGTCATTTCCCGTGTAACGGTAAAGATTCGCCTCTACGGAAGCGGGTTTTCCGACACTATCGGTGTATCTGTATAGATTCACATCCCCGCCAGCAAACCCTATCGGGTCCTTGCTCATGAACCTTCCGATCTCCGGGTTGTAATACCTCGCCCTGAGGTAATAGAGTCCCGTCTCGCTGTCGTACTCCCTCCCGGCGAACCCGAAGTCGTTCCAGACAGTCTCCGACCTCTTCATCACGCCGTATGTATCGTACGCGTACCTGTTTACTACGGCCTGAGTACTGTCCGTCATTGATGTAACGGAGCCAAGCCCATCGGCGTGGTAATAGTAGGTCTGTCCGTCCCTTGTAAGCGACAAAGGCTCGTCTATCCCCGGGCCGTGGACATAGCTCGTTGTTATGGTCGTCGTGGTGCCGTTCTGGGTCTTGTTCAAGATCTCGAGGATTATATCGTCGTTGTCATAGACGTAAACGTAATCGTATGTCGTCGGATAGGTGTTCACGACGGTACTGACGTTCTTCTCTATCCTTCTTCCGAACGGGTCGTACTTGAAAGTGATGGTATCGACAGTGGAGCCGAGCTGGTTGACGACCTTGACGAGCATGTGCTCATAATCGTAGAAGTAGTTCTGGGCATAGCCCGAGGGCTTTGAATAACCCGTGCCCGTAAGCCTGTTGCCCACGGGGTCGTAGATGAAGTTTTCCGTATACTGCTGGAAGGTCGGGCTTTGCGCCACCTGGGTTGAAAGGCACTGCGTGACCTCGTAAACGTCATCGTAGGTATAACCGTACTGGTAGTTTATGTCGGCCTTTGTTAGCCTGTTTCCTTCGTTATCATACGTGTAGCTGAAGCCGTCGATGGTCGCGCTCGCCGAGGTATTGTAAGTTAGGCCGGTAAGGTTATTCTGGGTATCGTAGGTGTAGCTCGCCGTAACGCCGCTCGGATAGGCAAGGGCTGTTCTTCTGCCTCCGGCGTCGTAAGTAAAGCTAAATGGCTGGCCGACGTTGGGGATGATCTGAGAGAG
>DAIDBB010000266.1 GCA_027310325.1 bacterium
GCTTTACGATCTCCTCTTTTGATTTTTCGATGGTAAGCCCTGTTATCTCAAAGTTCTTAAGCCCCGAGAGGCGGGATACTATCGGGGTGAAACCTCGAAGGAGCTTTTCGTATCTGTTGATCCTTGAAAGCTCTTCCTCGAGTTCATGCCTTCCGGCATGAAGCGCCCTTACCCTCTCATCGACAGTGGCTATATCCGCGAGGAACCCATTCATTTCGGAGCCAAGGATCTTTGGCCGCGTGTACGATTGAGGGGCCTTAAGAAGCTGGACCAGGTTATTAAGCATCCGGGCCGCTCTTTCCAGGCGCTCTTTTTCAGCAAGCTTTTCCTTTTCCAGCGGAAGCTTCTGAAGGATAGACTCCACGGGATATTCGGCGGGCGGCGTCTCTATATGCACGACCGCAACGGAGTGAAGCGCCCTTATGCACTCGTCGAGAAATCCCTTTGGCCCTATTATCTGGACCTTTCTCATCGCTTTTATCAAGGTATCCCTCTAGTAGCCGATACAAGCGTGAGCCGCATAACCTCTTTAACAGCCTCGCCCCTCTTAAGTTCGGCTCTTTTCCTAAGTTCTTCTATGGCCTCTTCCGCCTCCTCGATTCTTCTCATTCCGTTTCTTATGTTCTCTTCCTCTTCAAGAGTCCTCCTCGAATGAAGCTCTGCTTCTATTTCCCGGACCTTCCTTTCTTTAAGTTCCCTCGCCTTCTTAAGCGCGTCTTCCTTTATGGCCGCGGCCCTTTTCCGGGCATCGTTGATTAGGGCCTCCATCTCCTCCTCCTTGGCCCTGAGCCTGTCGAGCATATCACCTTCCATTTTACCCCTCTTTTTTAATTGAGTTGCTCGGCTCTATCAATCCATTATATCCGTCAAATTCATCCGGGACCGGAATTTCCGCCCTATATGGCCGCTTTTGGGTTTCCCATGCGATAGCAAAGCGCTGTATCAAAAACCTCTATTATGAAACTAGCGCCGCAGACGGCGGGCAATTTTCCCTAAAAAGATTAATAAATTCAATATATTATAATTTGCCAGAATTTGAA
Source organism: bacterium (assembly GCA_027310325.1). Taxonomy (GTDB): domain Bacteria; phylum Desulfobacterota; class GWC2-55-46; order GWC2-55-46; family GWC2-55-46; genus JAKAIQ01. The sequence continues at coordinate 1,041 of DAIDBB010000266.1, forward strand.
AGTATTGTCCAGATAAAACGATATTCCCGCGCCGAGTTGGATAAATTGGGCTTTGAGACGAGCGAGTCGATCGAAATTGGATAAAAGTTATTTTCGATGAATGGGGGGGGGTAATAAGGTGGCATCAACAATCAATGCTCCCCTTCTATCAAGAAAAATGGGTAGACCACCCTTCGAAAAAAAGTTAATAGGCGAATATAGGTCTTGCCACAAGCAAAAAAGATCGTAGACTCTCCATATCTTTCCTCCATCGCATTATCCTGCAAGATGCGGCTTAATATAATAATGGGCTCCGAAAGGTGGTCGTATTCACACGGGAGATGGCGGAATCGGCATAGGGGACTATCCCCTAAATGCGATGCTATCCCCCTAACTGAAACGCCTTGGACATGAAGAAGATGAAGATAGTGGTCTCCGGGAAGCTCAAGAAATGAAGATAAAAGCAACCTTCGAGATTGCTTTTTTTGTTGTTAGCCTTCTAGGGGCGGCTTGATTTTATTGAGTTTTTTTTGGAGCGGGTGAAGGGAATCGAACCCTCGACTTGAGCTTGGGAAGCTCACGTTTTTCCATTAAACTACACCCGCTAAATTGAGGGATTAAATTGAATTAGATTGTAGAAGTAAATTATTACGGAGTCAAGATGATTTTAGAAGAAGGAAGGGGGTAGGAATTTAAGATCTTAACAGCTTGCTGAAAAACCCTTTTTGGGGGAAACTTGTTGAATCCGTCTTCGACGGCTTCAATCGGCAGGGAATGAACCCCTCATTTTTATAGCTCGCCTTATCACTTCGTGAGTCGGCGAGAGCCCCCGACCTGTAGAAAGGTTTCCCCGACCCGTGCATCTGAAAAAACTTTAAAAATTTTAGTTCCTGACAAAACCCCCAATTTTTGGGGGTTTTGTCAGGAAGAACTGAACGTTTTTATTAAAATCCAGGTTGAGATAAACTTGCCCGTGCGGACGGTTGAATGAATTCTACAGGAATAACGTCTTTTTTGCTTGAGGTACGTTAAACAATCGCCGTGCGCAGCGCCAAAAAGGTTCTCTCAAAGAGTTTTTCCGCATCCTGTTAATATGACCTTCTCCATCTTTTGATTAAGAAATCACGTACTTTGAAAAAGGCATGAAAACCGGCAAATGGATCTATGGGAACTTCCTCCCGTAGATCTACTAAAATTAACTCAGCAAAACAGGATAACAACGGTTTTAGCGTAGATGTCCGGCTGCAGTTTAAGCGCTTCTTGTCAAAAGCCTGGGGACTTCTTCGGCAGGCAACGGCTGGCTGAGCAGAAAGCCCTGTATCTCGTTGCAGCCGCGTTCCCGCAGATGTGCCGATTGCTTTTCGGTCTCCACGCCTTCAGCGACGACCTTGAGCTTCAGGTTTCGGGCCAGAGCGATAATCGCTTCAACGATAGCGGCGTCATCGGTGCTTGTCTCGATGTTCATTACGAATGAGCGGTCTATCTTCAGGGAGTCCAACGGAAGGCGCCTCAAATAGTTGAGCGATGAATAACCGGTGCCGAAGTCATCGACGGAGATGCTTATACCCAATTTTTTCAGCTTGAGTAATGTGCTGATGGCCTCCTCGGGGTCTTTCATGATCGCGCTTTCGGTTATCTCCAATTCCAGGTACTGAGGGTCGAGCCCCGCATCGTTCAAGGCGCCGGTCACCACCTCGATCAAATTTTTCTGGTCGAACTGTCTGCTAGAGAGGTTAACCGACACGGCGACCGGTCGATAACCGGCTTTCTGCCATGCCTTGTTCTGCCGGCACGCGGTGCGCAATACCCATTCACCGATGGGCAGTATAAGGCCGTTCTCTTCAGCCAGAGTGATGAACTGCGACGGCGAGATCACCGTGCCATCATCGCGCGTCCAGCGCAACAACGCCTCCATGCCATTGATACTCCCATCCGCCAACGATTTTTTCGGCTGATAGTATAGCAGGAATTCCTGACGCTCCAGCGCCTTGTGCAACTGGTTCTCCAGGGTCAAGTATTCGAGCGCCTTGGCATTCATGGAACTCGAGTAATATTGGTAGTGATTTTTGCCGGCAGCCTTGGCGTGATACATAGCGATATCGGCGTTTTTAATGAGCTCATCGCCGTCCACTCCGTCGGACGGGTAGAGGGCTATGCCGACGCTGGCGGTTATGAATATCTCGTGGCCGCCCATGTTGAATGGCGCGGAAATATCCTTCAGGATGCGAAGCGCCACTTTGCCGGCGTCCTGAACATGGGCGAGGTTATGCAACAGCAGTATGAACTCATCTCCGCCGAGCCGTGAGACGACGTCCGTAACCTCGTTTTCATCCGAGCGGGCGATGTAGTCGAAGTTCCTAACCGTCTTCAGAAGCCTGTCGGTCACCTCCTGCAGAAGCTGGTCGCCGGCAACGTGGCCCAAAGTGTCGTTGATGCGCTTGAAATGATCGAGGTCGATGAACATGACCGCCATGGAGGCCCCGTAACGCTCCGCGTACCTAAGCGCCGCTTTTAAAAGAGTCCTGAAGAGCGCCCTGTTGGGCAGGTTGGTAAGCGAATCGTAATGGGCGAGTATCCGGAAATGTTTCTCCATCTCGCGTCGGCTTTTCAATTCCTGCTTGAGCGAGGTTATATGAGAGACGAAGATTATAATGACGGCGACTATGATAACATCGACAAAAAGGGCGTCGCTGAACCCTACTATCAGCACCTCTTTTGAAACGCGCCCCCACAGAAGGCGGCTCTGTACCGTCGAAATAACGAACGTGAAAAATTCCGAGAGCACGGCGGAAATCCACAGCAGGTGCCACGGGCTGACGTCCTTCAACCTGTTTACGATCCGGTTGACAGGGCTCTCGATGAAGTTTCCCATAAACGGCTGGATACGTCCTTTTGTTTTGTGAAAGCGCGGCACCGGTGCCAGCGACTATGCGTAGAATACCATAAATAGCTTCATTGCGGCAATCCCCTCAGTCAACATAAATGCCGGTACGTATTATTTTTTTTGTTTCTCACAAAGAATTTAAAATGCCGGATTTTTTATTCGCATCTTGCGTAATTTTTGTAATGGAATCTGTCGAAACCCGGCCTTTTCATATCCGCGTAATCCGAAATTAAATTTCCAGCTATGAATTACAAAGATTTTAACCGTGTAGAATTTTAACCGTGTTGATTTGAGGCACTCGCAAAAAATGGCCTTGACATGCTTTTGCCAAGGTGGTGTACTTATCATGGCGGCTTTCCCAATTTCCGGAACGCGGGGATTCGCCCCTTCTTCCTGTCTTTACCATTGCCTGCGCATGAAATGTGAATAGAGGACTTCTCGAGGGCATCGGCTCAAATGGAAAAAAGAGGCACAAGGAGGATATCGGTAAAAAGGGAGGCGATCTTCAACCGCAACGGGGCCTCGTCAAAATGTTTTCTCATCAGCGTTTCTGAAACCGGCCTTCAGCTCATAGTGCCGCAGTCCCAAGGACACGGCACCAACGGTCTCCCCCAGCGCTTTACGCTCACTCTTCCGGTTTCGCCGGATAAGACCATCGACATATCATGCAGGCAGGTATGGTCCGACGGCGACATCATTGGAGCAGAGATCGAGGAGCCCACTGCAGATTATAAAGCTTTCTACAGGCAGTCATACTTTAATCTCAAAAAAGAGATATCACACGACTCCATAGCCGTAATAGGCATGGGTTGTTATTACCCAGGCGCGCCGACGCTTAGGGCCTTCTGGGAAAACATCCTTGCGCGCAGGCGCGAGTTCCGCAGGCTCCCCGACCAGCGTCTTCCGCTCTCCGACTACTACGACGCTGACCCCGCCGTCCCCGACAAGACATACGCGGACCGCGCCGCGGTCATAGACGGATTTGCATTCGATTGGGTGAAAAGAGGCATACCGAAAACGGTCGTTGATTCTTCGGACATCGTCCACTGGCTCGCTCTCGAGGTAGCCGTCCGCGCCCTCGAGGACGCCGGATACAGCCGCCAGAAAACGCCGTGCGACCGCACAGGCGTCATACTCGGCAACACCCTTACCGGTGAGTACAGCCGCTCACAGAACATGCGCCTGCGCTGGCCTTACGTTAGCAAGATCGTAAAAGCCGCCGCCGCCAGGAAAGGGCTGCCGCCGGAGTTCACTAAAGACTTTCTTCTGACAATGGAGGAGCTTTACAAATCCGCCTTCGCCCCTGTTACCGAGGACACCCTTGCGGGCAACCTCTCGAACACGATAGCCGGAAGGATCTGTAACTTCCTCGACCTGCACGGCGGCGGTTACACCGTCGACGGCGCCTGTTCGTCATCTCTCATAGCCGTGGCCACAGCCGCCACGGCCCTTTCGAACGGGACGCTCGACCTTGCGGTTGCGGGTGGAGTGGATATAAGCCTCGATACCTTCGAGCTCGTGGGGTTCGCAAAGACAAGAGCGTTAACCCGGGAGGACATGAGGGTCTACGACAGGAAGGCGAGCGGCTTTATCCCCGGCGAAGGCGCCGGATTCATCGTATTGAAGAGGCTCCAGGACGCCCGCGCTCACGGAAATTACGTCTACGCCGTTCTTCGCGGGTGGGGCATATCTTCGGACGGCAGGGGCGGGATAACCGCCCCCAAGGCCGAGGCCCAGGCGCTCGCCATAAAACGCGCGTACGGCAAGGCCGGCTACGACCTAAGGAGTGTTGACTTTATCGAGGGGCACGGCACAGGCACAGCCGCGGGCGACAGGGCCGAGGTAGAAGGGATCGCCATGGCCATGGGCCCTGGAGAACCGTCAGGACTTCGCTCTTGCGGGCTTACGTCCCTTAAATCACTTATCGGCCACACAAAGGCAGCTTCGGGCATAGGCGGCTTTATCAAGGCGGTGCTTGCCGTCAACAGGCGTGTCATTCCGCCCACCGCCGGATGCACGGAGCCGAATGACGTCTTCCAGGACAGGGCGAAGACCCTTTTCCCGGTGCTCCACGGCGAGGTCCACGACGTCGGCAGGACTATGCGGGCCGGGGTCTCGGGCATGGGGTTCGGAGGCATAAACTGCCACGTCACCATAGAATCCGACGGACCTCCAGCAAGCACAGTCGACACAATCGTAGGCGAACGCGAGCTGCTTGCATCCTGGCAGGAGAGCGAGATATTCGCGCTCTCCGCGGGAGACCTGGATGATATGGCGGATAAAATAAATGGGCTCAAAAAGCTCGCCGCGGGCATAAGCTCGGGTGAGATGACCGACCTTTCGAGTCATCTCACTCAGGACGTAAACCTGAACAGCCGCCTGCGCGCAGCGGTAATAGCAGACTCGCCGGATAAACTCATCGAGTGCCTTGACCGCGCGCTCGCCATGCTCGGGGACAGTAAAATATCTGAGGGGACAGTAATCGCCAGCCCCCAGCAGGACGTTTGGATCGGCAGCAACCTTCGGACTCCGCGAACAGGCTTTCTTTTCCCGGGGCAGGGGTCCCAACAGCTCGGCATGGGAAAGACCGTCATCGAACGATACGAGTGGGCCGGTGAACTCGCGGCCAGGATAGATCCTTACCTGGCGGAACACGGATATAAAAAGATAATCGGGACCATGTATCCGCCCACGGACAGGGCCGTAGACGGGGAGCAGATAAAGGCGTGGAAAAAGGCGCTTTCCGAATCAGATACTGCGCAGCCGTCCATATGCCTCGCCTCCATCCTCTGGATGCGCAGGCTCGAGCGCCTGGGCATCGTTCCGCACGCCGCGGGCGGGCACAGCCTCGGCGAACTTACGGCTTTCCATGCCGCTGGCGCGTTCCCGGACACTGCGCTAATGCTTTTCGCGGCATTTCGCGGGAAGATTACCGCCGCCAAAGTCAACGAGGCTGGCACTATGGCAAGCCTCGCATGCGACCGCAAAAAAGCTCAGGAGATACTCGATAAGACCGGCGGCTATGCCGTCTTGGCAAACGTGAACTCCCCTGTCCAGACGGTCATATCCGGCGAAAAAAAGGCGGTAGAAGACGCCATTAATCTCGCCGCCGCCAGAGGCATAGGCGCAAAGCGCCTTCCGGTCGCGAATGCCTTCCACTCGCGCTTCATGGACGGGGCCTCCTCCGTTCTTGCCAAGGATGCGCCGATAACGGAGACACTCCCTGCCTCCAGAGTGCGCCTCTTTACCTCCATCGACGGAAGCCCTGTGCCACGGGGAGCGGACCTTAAGAAGCACTTCTCCCGCCAACTCACGCATTCGGTCGACTTCATATCCCTTGTAAACAACATGGCCGGGGAATGCGACATGCTGGTCGAGGTCGGCCCCGGCCGGGTGCTTTCCGATCTCGCCCTGTCAATAACCGGCGGCTCGAAGATACATTGCCTGCCGGTCGAGGCTAAAGCTGGCGACGATAGGCCGCTCAACACCGTAATAGCCTGTTACTACGTGAACGGCGGGGCTGTCAAATGGCCCGCCCTTTTTCAGAACCGTCTCGTAAGGCCCTTCGTGCCTGCCTTCAAGCGCGTCTTTATAGAAAACCCATGTGAACGCCCGTCGTTCCGCGTCGAGGAGGCGGCGTTAAGGCCGGAGGCGGATACATCCAGGTCGACGGAAGCGGCTCCACGGAAAGATGAAATAACGCCGCCCGGCTACGGGGCCGAGAGCGGTCCCGCTGGAACGCCGCAGAAGCTCCTTGCCCTCGTTTCCGAAATGACCGGCTTTCCCATAGACTCGATATCTCTTGACCATCGTCTGCTTGATGATCTTAACCTCGACTCCATAAAAGCCGGTCAGCTCGTCGCAAAGGCGATGAAACTTTACCATGCCGAGGGAAAGATCGACCCGATGGCCTCGGCGAACAGCTCTCTTAAAGATATCTACGATCTCATCAAGTCGGAGCAGCGGCAAGAAGGACCGTTGGGCCAACCCGGAAGGCCGGTCACGAATGCCCCGGCACAGGATTCCTGGGTGCGCGAATTTACGATAAAGTACCTGTCGCTCCCGCTTCTCCCGCCTGCCGTCGGCGAGGAACGGCAGAAAAACATGCTCATAGTAACTGACGGGCCAGGCGGCCACGATGGTCTATCCGCCATCAC
>DAIDBB010000267.1 GCA_027310325.1 bacterium
CCCCTCTTCCGGAAGACTTGTAAAGGTAATATCCCTTTATGATGTCCCCTCCGACTATGGTGGGAAGAAAGTTATTGAAGAACATCCCTATGAAATAGATCGAAAAGAGCTTCGAGTAGGGGACCTTCACGTCCTTGGCAAGGATTATGGACCAGCGTAGCGCCGATACGGCCTGGATGCAGATGAAAAATACGGCTGCAAAGACGACCGTTAAAGGGTCTACCGAAGCGATGGTCTTCCAGAATACGGATAGCTTTATGTTCCTGAAAAGGAAAAAAAGTATCACAAGGCTTATCGCTATCTTTACGAGGACCGAGGAGATCTTCTTTATCATCTTCCGAGTATCTTCTTTACCGTAAATATGGGTTTGCCCTGCGACTCATGGTAGACCCTCGCGAGCATCTCGCCCAGCAGGCCCATTACTACAAGCTGTAACCCCAATATCATGAAAAGGACGCCCAGGAAAAGTAGGGGTCTCCCGCCGATATCCTGGCCGAGGAATATCTTCTCAAAGCTTAAATAGAGCGAAATAAGAAATCCGGCAAGGCCGAGGACGAGCCCGCCGGGGCCAAAGGCCTGTATCGGACGGGTCGAGAAGCTCTGGAGGAACTTTACGGTTATGAGGTCGAGGACGACCCTTACGGTCCTCCCGATGCCGTACTTCGAGCGTCCGAACTTCCTCGGATGGTGAGTGGTCTCGGCCTCGGTTATGGAAGCGCCGACCCAGCTCGCGAGCGCCGGTATGAAGCGATGCATCTCGCCGTAAAGTTTTACGTTTTTTATTACCTCTTTCCTGTATGCCTTGAGCGTGCAGCCGTAGTCGTGGAGGGCCACACCGGTGACCATGGAGATAAGCCAGTTCGCGGCCATGGAGGGGAGCCTCCGCGAGATGAACTTGTCCTTCCTGTCCTTCCTCCAGCCGCTTACGACGTCATAGCCTTTAATCTTTTCGAGGAGCGTCGGTATGTCATTAGGGTCGTTCTGAAGGTCGGCGTCCATCGTGACTATTATGTCGTTATTGGCGTACTCGAAACCGGCGGCCATGGCCGCGGTCTGGCCAAAGTTCCTTCTGAAGGATATGACGACGACGTTTCCGTCCTTTTTCTGTATCTCTTCGAGTACGCTTAAGGTCCTGTCTTTGCTGCCGTCATCAACGAATATTATTTCGTACCCGCGGCCAAGCCCCTCCATCACGTCCTTTATGGACTTATAGAGAAGGGGCAGGCTTTCCTCTTCCTCGTAAACGGGTATTACTATGGAAACCGACTCTTCCAAGACCATTGCCTCCAAGAAACTTCGGTAGTTTATTGTAACCTTTCCGGGCGGAATATTCCAGAGGATAGATAAAAAACTCTTCAAAAACCCAAGGATATTGCCGTGGTTACCTTATTTAACGTTTTTCTCCGGATAATTTGGAAGAGGCGGGCTTCTTGAAATTTTCCACTATCGGCCATAGATATCTTCTGTCGATCCCGGTTATAACTATGGCGACTATTGTTCCGAGGGCCGCCCCGGCAATCACGTCCGACGGATAATGGACCCCGACATAGACCCTTGAATACGCTACCGCAAGGGCAACCGTCATGAATACAGGGGAATATCTCTTATACCTCGCCGTAAGAAATACCATCGCGGCGAATATGTTCGTCGCGTGCCCGGAGGGAAGGGAGTAGGAGCGCCCGCAGCCTACAAGTAGCCTTACCCCGTCGATGGCGGCGCATGGCCTTACCCTCGTTAGGGCGTGCTTCAACATATCGGAGACGAAGTCGCTCGTAAGAACTGTAACCACGAGTAAAACGAGCCCCCACCTGTCTTTCCTTTTGCCCTTTATGGCTATGAGCGCCGCGATCGCTACGGCAACAAGGATAAAGTTCGACTTCTCGGTTACGAAGGGCATGAACCAATCAAGGAACGGATTGGTAAAGGTCCGGTTGATCGCGTGGAAAGCCGCTTTATCCAGGCTTATTAACTTATCCATCAGCCTTCTTTTGTTTTCCCTTGATTACGGGCGTCCTTCCCTCGCCGATCAGCCCGGAAATTACATTGAAGACCTCGTCAACGGTTATCCCGTTCATGCACTTTAAATCTTCGCAGCTCTTTTTGAAGCAGGGGCTGCAGGGAAGCCCTTTTCTGATTATTATGTGGCCTTTCCCGTAAGGGCCGGTCCTCCATGGGGCCGTGGGGCCGAAAAGGGCTACGACCCTCGCGCCGGAGGCGGCGGCTATGTGCATGGGGCCCGAATCGACCGTTACCGCGAAGCGCGCAAGCCCAAAAAGGGCGGAAAGCTCCTTAAGGTCTATCTCGCCGGCAAGGCTTATCGCCCCGCTTATCCCGGACCTCATCGCCTCTATGCCGGCCCTCTCGGATGCCCCTCCTGCGAGCACCGGCGTAAGGCCCGTAGCTTCACTTATCTTCTTCGCCAGTTCCACGAACTTCCCGTCGCTCCAGAGCTTGGTGGTCCACCGCGCCCGGGTCACCATCACAAAAAAAGGCGCCCCTCTTTTAAGGCCCTTTTCATCAAGTTTTCGTGCTACGCTTTCCCTGGCGGCTTTCCCGGCATGTATAAGGGTGCTTGATTTATCTACTGAACCGCCGGCGTACTTCGCCAGGTCAAGATACCTTTCTACTGCGTGCTTTTCGGGGTCATAGGGCGCGACCTTTTCGTTAAGGAAGACATGGCTAAGTTCCCGCGCGTTGGAAAACCCTATCCTCCTTTTTCCCCTCGATGCCGCCACCCAAACTCCGCTCTTCAAAAGCCCCTGAAAATCGAGGACCATGTCATAACGCCTTAAATAGACCGCTTTCGCGGTCTTTAGATTCCTTGCGGTGTCCCGGAGCCACCCGCGGTTTTTTACAATTATCACATTATCTATGAGGGGATTGCCGGTCAAGACGCTGCTGGCGGCCTCTTCAACGATCCAGTCGATCTCGGCGCGCACGCCCTTCTTCTCAAACCCCTTTCTTATGGAGTAAAGGGCCGGGAGCGTATGGACGACGTCGCCTATCGATGACAGTTTTACTATCAGGACCTTCACGGTTTCTCTTGGATTGGCGCTCACGGGCGGTTTTTTCTCACGTAAGATCGTTTATAATCCATTCCGTAGCGTCAAGTATGTCTTCCGCGACGAAAATAGGAGCTGTAGTCATGGCCATCAACTGTGAGCTTCCGAACCCGGTCTTTACAAGGATGCCCTTTGAACCGGCGTTCCCGGCCAGCTCCACATCGCTCTTTTTATCCCCCACGACGTATGAACGGCCGAGGTCTATGGAATGTTCCAGGGCCGCCTTCTTGAGAAGCCCGGGTCTCGGCTTCCTGCACTCGCAGTTATCCTCGGGGTGATGGGGACAATAATAGATGGCGTCTATCCTTGCCCCGCGGGATGAAAGAAGCTCGGTCATCCTCCTATTTACGCGGACAACGTCCTCTTCGCTGAAGTAACCCCTTCCAACTCCCGACTGGTTGCTTATTACTATCACCTTTATCCCGAGAGTATTAAGCCTTTTCACGGCCTCAGCCGCTCCTTTTATTAGGGACAGGTCGTCGGGGTTCGAAAGATATCCCGATTCCTCGTTTATCGTCCCGTCCCTGTCGAAGAATACGGCTATCGGCCGTTTATTCAGTTCAAGCATGTTCCAATGCCTCTCGTCTCATCAATTCCGCGGCTTCGTTAAATACCTCGTCAGGACCAATTGCGCGAAGGCACCTGTAATGGCCGAAGCGGCAGGTCCTTTCAAAACATGGGCTGCATTCCGTTTTTTTGATGACGACCCGCGCCCTTTCGGAAAGGGGCCCGGTCAAGAGCGGGTCGGTCGACCCGAATATCGCTATTGTCGGCACGTTCAGGGCCGAGCTTATGTGCATGGGCCCGGAGTCGTTGGTGATGAGGACCTTGACCCTTGCAAGGAGCGCCATGAACCGCCTTAGAGTCATCGAGCCCGCCACGTTCAGATATTTACCCTCGATCCTGCCGGCCAGCTCTGAGCATACTTCCATGTCCTCAGCGCCGCCGAACACGACCGGCACACAGTTGAAAGACCGGGAGAGCATGTTAAGGACCCGCGCGAAGTTCCCCGCCGGCCATTTTTTCGCCGGCCCATAGCTTGCGCCCGGGGCCGCGCCGACAAGGTTCGTCCCGGCAAGGCCGTTTTTCTTTATGAACTCGTCCGCCCAGGCCGATTCGTCGCCGCTTAAATAGACGCGCGGGACCTGCGTCGAGGCCCGGCCTCCGAGGTTTTCTACGATATTAAGGTAATAAAATACCTGATGCTGTTTTTTTATCTCATCCGTGACCCGTATCGCCTTCGTAAGAAGCCCTGACCTCAGGTCCCTGGCGTATCCGGCCCTTTCAGGGATCCGGGCGGCAAAGGAGATAAAGGCCGCGTCGAAGGCGTTTTGAAAGAGCACCGCGAGGTCGAACCGCCGTTCCTTGAGCTCTCCAGCGAGCCTTAGTCTACCACGGAGGCCCTTATGCCTCTTTTTATCGTCATACCCGAAGACATCCTTGATAAAGGGATTATTCTGGAAGACAGGCACTGAACGGGGCTTTGTCAAAACGGTTATTTCAGACGAGGGGAAGAGGGCCTTAAGGCTTTCAAGCGCGGGCAGGCACATGACCGAATCTCCGATCCAGTTGGGCGCCCTCACGAGGACCCTCTTTATTTCCATATCGAAAGCCATCTGATATTACGGATTTTATGCCCCGCCTTTCATCGACCGATAAAGACGGGGGTAGATTTAATTTTCTAATATATTCGCCGTATTGTCAATTCAATTGAAGGGAAAGAGGGCAAGGGCTATACGTTTACGCGCGCTACCGAGACAAGCTCCTCTATCTTTTTTAGGAGTTGTAAACGGCCCTGCCCCGTTAGAGAGGAAAAAAGGACGTGTTGATTCACGGGGATGGCCTTTTTTATCGATGCTACCCTGGAGGACAGCTTGTTTGCGGAAAGCTTGTCCGTCTTTGTGAAGACGGTCGTGACCGGCACGTTAAGCCTCCCGACCCACTGGTAAAGGGACTCTTCGGCCTCTCCGGCGTCTCTCCTCGGGTCGAGTATTACGATAGCGCCGCAAAGGTTCTCCCTTTCTTCGAGGTACTTCCCTATCATACGCTCCCATGCCTTTTTTTCCGCCATCGGGACATTGGCGTATCCGAAACCCGGGAGGTCGACCAGATAGAAACCGTTATTTACCCTGTAAAAATTAATCGTCCTGGTCTTACCCGGGACGCTACTTGTCTTGGCGAGGTGTTTGCGGTTTACAAGGGTATTGATCAGGGAGGACTTGCCTACATTGCTCCTTCCTATCAAGGCCACCTCCGGCAGGCCGTCCTTTGGGTACTGGGCGCTCTTTACCGCGCTTATGACAAATTCCGCAGTCGATATCTTCATGGGCTGTAAAAAGAGACCGAAGACTTAGAGGCCGGGGCCGCCGGGCCTGTCCGTTCTTTCAGGGGATTCCGTTTTCTTTGCGGATAGACCGGCCTCAAGGATGGAGCTTAAAAGCTTATTCGTCTTTTCCTGTTCCTCGATCGTTTTTTTTATGAGGTCCTTCATCCCGAATACGGAAAAAGGGAGCGCGATCCAGAGTACGACGAGAACTGCCACCGATACCACGAAGAAGACGGCGAAGGCGCTTAAGATTATGAGAGAGGCGTCCATAAAGGTCTCCGATATGATAAGAAGGATAGCAGGTTAATGAGATTTTTCCAAGGTCAGGGCGCTATCCTGTCCGCCACGAACTCCCACTTGACCCTTTCCTGCCCCGCCGTAGCCATGTCCTTTACCGTAATCTCGCCGTGTCCGAGCTCATCTTCTCCGAGTATGAGGACATACCTTGCCCCGGCCTTATCCGCCCTCTTCATCCTACTCTTAAGGGAGCCCCCGGAAAAATCCTCGGCGATCTTAAGCCCCTTTTGCCTCCAGCCCTTGAGGAGTTCCATCCCCTTCATTTCGGCATTTTCTCCCAGGGCTATGAATACGCTCAACGGCTTTTTCTTGAAGACCCCGTTCTCTTTAAGAAGGAGCGCGAGGCGCTCAACGCCCATGGCAAAGCCGAAGCAGGGGGTCCTGGGCCCGCCGAGCTCGTTTACAAGCCCGTCGTATCTCCCGCCCGCGGCTACCGCGTTCTGAGACCCCAATCCCGAGGCCGTTATCTCAAACGTAGTCTTTGTATAGTAATCGAGGCCGCGCACCATCCTGGGGTTTATCGACGCCTTGATGCCCAGGCGCTCTAGCCTCGCCTGCACCTTCCGGAAATGGTCAGCGCAGTCGGCGCAGAGGGATTCTATTATCGAAGGGGCGTCTTTCGTCGCCTCGACGCATCCAGGGTTTTTACAGTCGAGCGCCCTCAGCGGATTGGCGTCGATCCTTCTTTTGCAGTTGTCGCAGAGGCTTTCTTTTCTATCAAGGAGAAACGCGTAGAGCTTTTTCTTGTACGCGGGCCTGCAGTCGGGGCAACCGAGCGAATTTATCTGGAGCATGGCCCCTTCAAGGCCTATCCGGTCGAAAAGCCCCATGAGCATGCCAAGGGCCTCGGCGTCAGCCTGCGGAGAGCCGTCCCCGAGGACCTCGGCCCCTATCTGATAAAACTGACGGTATCTGCCCTTCTGCGGCCTCTCGTAGCGGAACATGGGGCCCGCATAATAAAGCTTTGTCACCGGAGATTCATAGAGCTTGTGCTCTATGTAGGCCCTTACTACAGGGGCCGTGCCCTCGGGGCGGAGCGTAAGGGAATCCCCGTGACGGTCGAGAAAAGTATACATCTCCTTCTCGACTATGTCCGTCGTCTCTCCTATGCTCCTTGAAAAAAGCTCGGTCTTTTCGACTATCGGGGCCTTTATCTCCGAAAACCCGTAGCTGGAAAATACCATGAACGACTCTTCCTCGATATGCCTCCAGAGCTCCGCCTCTTCAGGCAATATGTCATTAAAGCCTCTTATCGCCGTTATGCCCACTCTTCTATAGACCTTAGCCTTTCTTATCGAAAAGTCCAGCCATAAGGTCCTTGATGACAGAGGCATGCTGCTCCCGCATCACTTCCCTTACGACCTTGTCAAGCTCATTGGACTTGAGGATATCGGCATAGCTCGTACGCCTGGAACCCAGCACAATGCCGTCCTTGAAAACAAGGGTGGTTATGACGGGATTATTCCTGCCTCCGTCTTCAGTCTGGACGTGATACATCTCTCCGTTACGATTGATGTTCTGATTGTGCCCGAAGTTCATTCTTTTTACCCGCCCGTGAGAGATTAAAGATTATTTTTTAACATAACCGGGCCGATTATGCAAGTAAGCCGGTAAGGGCGCAAGCTTGACACAAACGGCATGATAAGCTATCTTTTATACAGCTTTTACCGCGACTTACAGCTGAGATAAGGAGGTAAAAACTTGGATAAGGAGTCCAAAGAGACGATAAAAGTGTTGATGACCGAAGAAAGGCTCTTCCCGCCCCCTCCGGATCTCAAGAAAAACGCCTACATCAAAGGTATGGAAGAGTATGACGCCCTCTATAAGGAGTCGATCGAGGACATGGAGGGGTTCTGGGCCCGGATGGCCGGCATACTGGATTGGCAGAGGGGCTGGGACCGGGTCGTGGAATGGGACTTCCATAAACCGTCCATAAAATGGTTCATAAACGGAAAACTGAACGCCGCCTGTAACTGCATCGACCGGCACCTTAAGACCCCGAGGAGAAATAAGGCCTCCATAATATGGGAGGGCGACGACGGCGCGTACAGGACTTACACCTACCAGCAGCTTTCCTACGAGGTAAACCGGTTCGCCAACGTACTCAAGAAAAAAGGGGTAAAAAAAGGGGACCGGGTCACGATTTATCTCCCCATGATACCTGAGCTTGCCATATCGATACTCGCATGCGCAAGGCTCGGAGTAATTCATAGCGTGGTATTCGGCGGCTTCAGCCCGACGTCTCTCAGGGACAGGATAACGGACTCTTCATCGGGCCTCGTAATAACGTCAGATAGCGGTTTGAGGGGCGGCAAGCTCGTCCCCATGAAGGAGAACTGCGATACGGCCCTTGAGGAATGCCCGGCGGTCGAAAAGGTTGTCGTGGTGAGAAGGACGGGCTCAAAGGTCTCGATGAAGGCCGGGAGGGACACCTGGTGGGACGAGGAGATGAGCGCCCCTGACATAAACGACAGGTGCGACCCGGTCGAGATGGATTCGGAAGACCCGCTATTTATACTCTATACGAGCGGCTCAACCGGAAAGCCCAAGGGGGTCCTTCATACGACCGGCGGTTATCTCGTCTATTGCGCGCTCACCTTCAAATGGATATTCGACTATAAGGAGGAGGACATCTACTTCTGCACCGCCGACATAGGCTGGGTCACCGGGCACAGCTACATACTTTACGGCCCGCTTGCCTGCGGGGCGACCACCCTCATGTTCGAGGGCGTGCCCACATACCCCGACCCCGGGAGGTTCTGGGACATAGTGGACAAGCACAAGGTCAATACCCTCTACACGGCGCCGACGGCGATAAGGGCGCTTATGCGCTCCGGAGACGCCTGGGTAAAAAAGCACGACCTCGGGAGCCTAAAACTCCTCGGCTCCGTCGGGGAACCGATAAACCCGGAGGCGTGGATATGGTATCATGATGTCGTCGGCAAGGGGAAGCTTCCGGTAGTCGACACCTGGTGGCAGACGGAGACGGGCGGGATCCTCATAACCCCTCTTCCTGGCGCGATGACCCTCAAGCCAGGCTCGGCCACAAGGCCGTTTTTCGGGATCAAGCCAAAGGTGCTCAAAGAGGACGGCGCTGAGGCCAGGACCAATGAAGGCGGCTATCTCGTCATCGAAAAACCCTGGCCCGGGATGCTCCGCGGCACTTACGGCGACCCTGAGAACGGACGCGTTAAGGAGGTCTACTTCAGCAGGTTCCCGGGATATTACCTGAGCGGCGACGGCGCAAGGATAGACGGCGACGGCGACTACTGGCTCATGGGGAGGATCGACGACGTGCTTAACGTCTCGGGCCACAGGCTCGGGACGGCCGAGATAGAAAGCGCCCTCGTATCCGACGAGGCCGTGGCAGAAGCGGCCGTGGTGGGTTTCCCCCACGAGGTGAAGGGCGAAGGGATCTACGCTTTCGTGGTCCTTAAAGAGGGCATAGACCCGTCGGGCGGTATCATAAAAGAACTCGAGGAGCACGTCAAAAAGGAGATAAGCCCCATAGCGAAGCCCGACAAGATCCAGCTTACGAACGGGCTCCCTAAGACCAGGAGCGGCAAGATCATGCGCCGCATACTGAGAAAGATCGCCTCCGGCCAGACCGAGGACCTCGGAGATACCTCGACACTGGCTGACCCGGCCGTAGTCGATTCCCTCCTGAAAGAAAGGGTCTGACACTATAATTTCTTTCGACGGCTTAAAAAAAACAAGGCGGCCCGGTTCGTACCGGGCCGCCTTGCTATTATAGACCATTACTTCAAGATAATGAAACGGCAGAAAAGGAACCGGGCAGGGTTATTCCTGCACCCTTCTCGCGCTTTTCTTTGAAGCCTTGGCGCGGCGCTTTGCGGCTTCCTGCCGCTTTCTCTTCTTCTTTACGCTCGGCTTTTCGTAGAACCTCCTTTTCTTGATCTCTTTGAAGGTCCCGTCCTGAGCGAGTTTGCGCTTTAATATCTTAAGCGCCTTCTCAAGCTGGTCATCATAAACCTTAACCTCTGACAAAAGAAACACCCCCCTCTATGATAAGAATATTTATCTTCCTGTTGAATGCCGCGGCAGGCAGAAGTTCACCCCATCGTATGGGTAGAAAAACCTCCAACTTGCCAGCGAATTCCAAATTATATCAGAACAGGCAGACAAGTCAAATATTTTAACTTGGTCCCTTGCGCTCTTTAGGGGTGTCCGCCTTAAAGACCGGAGCTTGAAAAATTAGTATTTTAAAAGTTCGAGGAATTTGTTATGATAGTTACGATTTTTTGAGACGGAGGACGGTCGCGTTTTGAAGCTCCCGCCGCAAGCTGGCACTCCGCTCGCGATGCATTTTCAACCGATAAGCCGGGGTCAAGACGATGAGCAGAGGCGTATTTTACACTTCCTCAAGGATAGCGGCCAGAGGGTTACCGCTTATACTTCTCGCGTTTGCGTTGAACGGATGCGTCTCACTTAGCGATTATGACCGCGACATGGCGCGCATGCGCAAGCAGATAGCCGACGAAAGGGCCATTCACGAAGCCCGGGTCAGATCGCTCGAGCTCAAGCTTAAAGACCGCGCCAAGATACTCGATGAGCTCACGGCGCGGTACGGCGCCCTTCAGCAGGAAAAACTGTCGCAGGGCAATCTCCGCTTCAGCAGGGACGACTTCGACGCCATACTGAAGAAGATAAAGGAATTGAAGGTTGAAGTCCGCGCCAACGTAAGCGGCCCTAAGGCCGTGGAGATGACCGAGGCGCTAAAAGAGATGGAGCGCAAAGTAAATATTCTTATGGGGAATCCCGTCTATAGCGATTGACCGCCTATCGGAGGCCTGTTTGGCCCCCCCCCAGGGCCACCGCCATGTCTTATCCATCACTTGTCCGAGAACGTCTTTAACTTGTTGCACCGCTTTGGATGGCGGAGCTTTCTCAGGGCCTTCGCCTCTATCTGGCGTATCCTTTCCCGCGTGACGTTAAAATAGGCCCCGACTTCCTCAAGGGTATGGTCCTTGCTTTCGCCTATGCCGAACCTCATCCTCAGGACCTTTTCCTCCCTGGAAGAAAGGGTTGAAAGGACCTCGTTCATATGGCCCGTGAGGTCGTTACTCACTATCTCGTCGTGAGGCACTGCCGCCTCCTTGTCCTCAATGAAGTCCCCCAGCATGCTTCCGCCGTCGTCCCCGACCGGGGTCTCGAGGGAGATGGGCTCCTTTGCTATCTTCATTATTTTTCTGATCTTTTCTATCGGGAGGTTCAGCTTTTCGGCCAACTCCTCGGGCACGGGCTCCCTGCCGGTCTCCTGTACGATGGAATTCGATATCCGGATAAGCCTGTTTATCGTCTCTATCATATGGACGGGTATTCGGATGGTCCGGGCCTGGTCGGCGATGGACCTTGATATGGCCTGGCGTATCCACCATGTGGCGTAAGTCGAGAATTTGTAGCCCCTGCGGTATTCAAACTTCTCCACAGCCCGCATAAGCCCGATGTTTCCTTCCTGAATGAGGTCGAGGAACTGAAGCCCTCTGTTAATGTATCTCCTCGCGATGCTTACGACAAGCCTCAAGTTCGCCTTTATGAGCTTCTCCTTGGCCCCGGCAATCCTGGACTCAAGTTCCCCAAGGGACTTGACGGTCGCCGACATCTCTTCCGGCCTTAACCCCGTCCTGGCGACAAGCGCGTCTATCTCCGCGGAAGCCTTTTTCTTCCTGAGCCTTCTGAATTCTTCGTCGAACTCCCACAGCCTCTCTATTACACGTTCGTATATATTGGCCCTTTTTTCGATCTCTATGAGGAGCTCGATAAGGGCTTCCTCGTATTTGTCCCGGTTCCCTGGTCTGGAGACCAACTTTTTATGGACCGAGCTTACCTGGTCTATCTTGTCCAGGACGTCATTGAGGTCCTGTTCGTCTTCGCTTAAGATGCCTTCGTCGTCGTCATACTCGATGACCTCTTCAGCGCCTTTTCTCTCAAGGAGCCTTTTCTTCAGTTCGTTCAGCTCCTCTATTATGACCGAGGACCTGAGGAACTCTTTCGTTATCGCGAGCTTGCACTCCTCTATCTCAGTGGCTAGCGCCACCTCGCCCTCCTTTGTAAGGAGGTAGACCGACCCCATCTCCCTCAGGTAGGCCTTTACAGGGTCCGACACCGCGCTCGCTGGCGTCTCTTCTTCGACCGGATGGTTTGCGTTCTCCCGGACCTCGGCGTTAAGGCTCGTGTCGTCGTCCAGGTCCATTTCGGGAACGTCTTCAGTTTCGTTATCTTCAGGAGTTTCTTTAATGTCTTCCATTGTCCGCCCGTCTTTTGTTTATGGTTCCCGTGCTTAATGCCTTTCTTTCCTGACCGTTTCGACCCTCTTTTTTATGTCGCGTGCGACCTCTGTTCTTCCCGTCTCCTCGAGCTTTCTTATCATCTCCTCGGTCGTCGTCTTGATTTTACCTTTATTCAGCAACCTTTTCAAACTATCTTCGAGCATTCTCTCCGGGGCTTCTATAAACCCGTCGTCGTCCTTGAATAACAGGCCCGCGATGCTTTTCCTGACCTCCTCCGTGCCGGCCGCCTCGATAAGGGCCCCGGCGTCAAGACCTCTACCCTCCCGCAGCCGCTTCGCGATTGTCTGGCCGGCCTCCTTGAGCAACGGGTCGCTAAAAGCTTCGATGCCGGCTTCGACCTTATCATTATATAGTTCGGGAAATTTTAGAATAACTTTAAGTATCGTAAGCTCCTTTAGATTATTTGAGCTCCGCGCCTGTATTGCGCCCTTAACGGCCGCTCCGGCCACACCCGTTTTTTGCGCGTTCTTCAGGGCCTCGTAGACCGAGCTTACGGGTATACCGAGAGAAGCCGCGGCAAAGGCGGCGTAGTGGTCCCTTTCCGCCACGTTCTTTACCCTCGAAATATACTCTATCGCCCTGTTAAGATATCCTGACTTTCCTTCCGGCGTCGAAATATCGGTCTTTTTCCGAAACTCGTTCAGGCAGAACTCCATAAGTGGCGCGGCCTTTGAAATCGCTTCTTTCATGGCCCCGGGCCCTTCCCTGGAGAGAAACTCGTCCGGGTCCTTACACGACGGAAGAAGAACTGCCCTGCAAGGCACCTCCCCGTCAAGGAATAGTTCGAGGGACCTTACGGCGGCTTTTTTGCCTGCCTCGTCGGAGTCAAAGAGCACGTATATGAGCGGCGCGAGACCCTTAAGGAGCCTTAAGTGTTCGGCCGTTAGCGCGGTGCCCATGGTGGCGACGCTATTTTTAAAGCCGTGGTTGTGCAAGGCTATAAGATCGAAGTACCCTTCGACGACGATGACAGAGCCTTCGCTTATGATATTCTGTTTCGCCTGAAAAAGCCCGTAGAGGTTCTCCCCTTTTTTAAAAACCGGCGTCTCGGGAGAATTAAGGTACTTGGGCTCGCCGCTTCCGATGGTCCTGCCTCCGAAGCCGATAATCCTCCCCCTGGCGTCGGCTATGGGAAATATGAGCCTGCCCCTGAACCTGTCATAATACCCCTTTTCTTTCTTTACTATCACCCCGGCCTTCTCAGCAGACTCCAGATGAACGCCTTTTTTCCTCAAATAATTTGTAAGGCCGTCCCACCTGTCGGGCGCGAACCCGAGGCCAAATCTATTTACGACCTCCGCTCCGGCAAAGCCCCTTTTTGCGAGGTAGGATACGGCCGTCTTTCCGCCAACACCCTTGAACTCATCCGAAAAATACCCTGTGGAGGCCTTGAGCGCCAGGTACAGCAGGTCCCTGGGGTCGGCGCCTCCACCCGGCCGCGCCTCGGGGATTATGACCCCGTATCTTTTCGCCAGATTTCTTACCGCCTCGGGAAAGGCGACGCCTTCTTTCTTCATGACGAAGGTTATGACGCTGCCGGTCTCGCCGCAACCGAAGCAGTGGAAGATCTTCTTTTCGTCGCTTACCGTAAAAGAGGGCGTTTTCTCGGAATGGAACGGGCAGAGGCCTATGTGGTTGTGCCCCCGCTTCTGCAAGGGCAGATATTCCGAGATGACCTGCACTATGCTGGCGCGGTCTTTTACCTCTTCAATTTTTTCCTTCGGTATCATCATGTTTTTTTAAGGATAAGGCCTATTCTATACGACGTCAACGAGCGTTACCCCGGCCCCGCCGCGGCCCTGGTCGCCGTGGTGAAAACCCGCAACTATCGGGTTAGAGCCCAAATACTCCTCTATGCCCCTTGCGAGCCTTCCTGTGCCGATCCCGTGTATTATCTCGACCCTTCCAAGCCCGCTCGCGTGGGCGTTATCAATGAACTTCGTGATGAGCGTGACCGCCTCCTCGACCCTCATGCCTATGACGTTTATGGAGGCGGATGGCTCGATATCCGCGTCGATATTCGAGGCCCTGGCCTTGATTCTACCTTCGCCCCCGCGCTTCGCAAGCTTATTCCAGGCGACCCAGACCTTCATGCTCCCGACCCTGAGCTCGGCCTTCCTGCC
>DAIDBB010000268.1 GCA_027310325.1 bacterium
GCCCTCGTGTAACTCATGAGCTTTCCCCTGGCGTAATCCGGGTAATTGGTCTTCATAATCGATGCGTAAGAGGGGTACGGGATGGCTGTAATAAGCATGTATAGGAATATTATCAGGGTATAAAGACCGGGGCCCTTGACAAAAAATATGATAAAAAGGAGCGCCCTTCCCGCCGCAGAGGGCCATACCACGTACCAGACCCTTCCCTTGCCGAAGAGATCCTCCGACCAGAGGAGCGCGAAGGCGTTCGCTACGAAAGGTGTTGCCGCAAGCACGGCTATCTCGAAGCTTGATGCCCCTATTTTTCTGCCGATAATGGATATGAACGGCAAAATAAGTCCGCCAAAGACCCCGAAAAGCATCGATGATTTCAGATCATGGTAAAAAGTATGTTTCGTATACGCTGGGAGGTCTTTAAGCTTCATGGAAGTTATTATAGATGAAATCACTGAATATGAGGCGTTTGTCTGAATCGATTCCCCAAGAAAAACACTCTTTTCTTAAGAGTTACAATAGTTACATATTTTGACTCATTTTCTTGCTAAGATATAATTAAACCGAATAGATAGATTCGCATAGATAGATCGATAGGCAACAAGGCAGGCTTTCGAACCAAGGAGGTGCGTTATGAGCCAGATAAATTGGAGAAAAAACATACAGGAAGCTACAAATGAAATATCCGGCGGTTCAAGATTTATGCTTCTCTTCTTTTACCAGCCGGAGGAATTAGGTTCCGTAAGGATGATCGAGGAAGCCTTCCAGAATGACGCCGTTATACGGGTGGTCGAACGTGAAACAGCCCCGGTCATGATAAACGTAGACGAATCGAAGGCTCTGGCCGACAAGTATTGCGTAGAGTGGACCCCTACAATCGTAATCGCCGATGAAAAAGGAGAGGAACTTGAAAGATGTGTGGGCTATCTGCCGCCTGAAGACCTTATCCCTCAGATAATGGTATCGACGGCGCTTGCGGATTTCCATCTTGGCAGGCTGGATGAAGCCATAGGCGAGTTCGAGCAGTTGATCGACCAGTACCCAAAATCAGAGTTTGCGCCCGAAGCCGAATACTTCCTGGCGGTGTCCAAATTCAGGAAAGACGGCGACATGACCGTGCTATCGGAAATCTGCACCACTCTGACGGACAAATATCCGGATAGCATATGGGCGAAGAAGGGGTCCATCTGGGCCCATCTTACCAGGCAGGTGTATGTCCCCTTCAGCGAGGGCACGTCGTTGGATGGGGGGCAGTATTAGGAGGCGCTTTAAATGAAAAACGCAGACGCTTTAAAAAAGCGTCTGCGTTTTTTTTATCAGGATGATCTTTCAGTTCCTTGAGATATCCTTCGATTTTTCCGCGGTCACCTTTACGTCTTCAACTGTGATCTTGCCGAACATCTTCTTGTGTATGAAACAGGTATAGTAATACTCACCCGGCTCGTCGAACTTGTACTGCCAGCTTCCTCCGGGCTCTATCCTCGGCGATGACATGCCGGAAGCGCCTATTACAGGCATGGAGGCCAGAAGATGGGGTTCGCCCTCGTCGTTTATCCATTTGACCGTCTCGCCATGCTTGATGATTATATTGCCGGGATCGAGTATGTTTTTATTCTTTTCGTTGGTTATCCTTATGACATGCGTGCCATCGGCCTCAGGCCTCTGCGTCACGGGAGGGTCGAGCTTCGATTCGAAGACCCTCCTCTTTACGTACCTTAAAAGGCCGATCTCTCCGGTGAGGTTCTTGTATTCGCTTGCCATGAACTCGGCCACTATGAACTCGCACTCCTGCTCCTCGGAACTTACACGCGAGGAAAGCGCCTCGTCCATAAGGGCCCCGGTCTCCATAGGGATCTTGTCCCTGTTGGCCCCGACGATAGATGTCATTGTGTCGAAATCCTTTTCATCCAGCGCCTTTTTGAACTTTTTCGGGATGTCAGAAGCGGCGTAACATACCCCCGTTAAAGTCAAAGCCGTTAAAACCGCCATAACCGTGCCTGACCTTGCGGATATCATCTTCACCTCCCTCGACTCTTAAGACCCTTAATCCGTTTTAATGCGCCTTATATAAAATGAAAAAGGGGGCAAACCCATCCCCCTGGAACTCACGGGAACGGCCGTTCGTCCTTAATTTTTTGTCTGCCAAGCTGGGTCCTTTACTGCCCGGGACTTGTTGCGAGTACAGCTGCGAACAGTATACACGGCGGAGATTAAAGATGGATTAGAGAAATGGGTTGACCGGAAGGGAGATATACGGCTTTGGGCCGCCGCCCAAAATAAAGAGGGGGACGGAATACGTCCCCCTCTTTTACACCTGAAAAATCGAATTAGCCGCCTAGTGCGTCAGCTCTTCGGTCTTACGTTTCTTTTGCCTTTCCGCCATGGTCACATATCCGGACGCCACTTCCCTCAGGGCGGTTACAACGGCTTTATTGTCGGTCTTAATGAAAACCGGGGCGCCCTTTAATATCTGCCTTGCCCGTTCGGAAGCGATGTGGACGAGGGCGAAACGGCTTGGCACTTTCTTTAGACAATCCTCAACGGTTATTCTTGCCATGACTTACCTCCTCTAAATGCTTTATCCTGCAAAAAAGCGTTTTTCCGCTCAATCCAGGATGCCGGCGAATATCGCCCTTACGGAAAACAACATCCGCTTACTCTTTGACCTTTCGGAGATGATAATTGACTTCAATTTCTCAAAGGCGCTCTCGAGGTCGTCGTTAATGATTACATACTCGTAAAGG
>DAIDBB010000269.1 GCA_027310325.1 bacterium
GGTCCAGGTATTCCGCAGACCAGTCCTCAACTGTAGCTTCTTTTATGCCCTTGAGTATCGTTCTAGTTTCCGGGCAGCCCCTGATCTCTACCCCTGCTTCGAGGTATTTCTTATGGATCGAGGGAAGGAACTTTCCGGCTATGCCTTCATGAACCAGAAGGGTCTCCATGGCGTTGCAGACGCCCGGCCTCTGGACCTTTGCGTTAAGGCATATCCGCTCGGCCATCGGGATATCGGCCGACTCATCTACAAACACATGGCAGACCCCTTTATAATGCTTTACTACGGGTATTTTTGAGTTATCGACAACAAACCTTATAAGTCCCTCGCCGCCGCGCGGGATTATGAGGTCGATAAATTCTTCAAGCCTGAGCATCTCGAGGACCGCCTCCCGCTCTACCGTCGGAACTACCTGTATCGCCTTTTCCGGGACCCCGGCGGCCACGCAGGCTTCCCCAAGGACTTGCGCTATCGCGTTATTCGAGTTTATCGCTTCGCTGCCGCCCCTGAGTATCACCGCGTTACCCGATTTAAGGCAGAGCCCCGCTGCATCGGCAGTAACATTTGGCCTCGACTCGTATATTATGCCAATTACACCAAGGGGTATGCGCTTTTTTCCAACCATGAGGCCGTTAGGGCGCTTCCACATCCGGGTCACTTCCCCAATAGGGTCCGGTAGCGCGGCTACCTCCCTCAGGCCGTCGGCCATATTTTTTATGCCCTTGTCGGTAAGGGTCAATCTATCTATCATCGCCCTGGTAAGGTTTTTCTTCAGCGCTTCCTCGATGTCGATCTTATTGGCCTCTTTAAGAATACCGGCCTTCTTTTCAAGACTGTCTGCCATGAGAAGAAGGGCGCAATTCTTGACATTTGCCGAGAGCTTGGCGACCCCCAGTGAAGCGGCCTTCGAGCTTCTGGCTATATCAATAACATCCTCTTTTATAGACATAAGAAACTCCTTTAAGTTATATGTATAATAGCTTAAAATAGCTAAATATTTAAATAAGCACAAGGTTATCCCTATGGATGACCTCGTCGTAGACCTTATACCCAAGCACCCCTTCTATCTCCGATGACTTGAGGCCCTTTATCCTGCGTATCTCTGAAGTGCTATAGTTCGAGACCCCACGGGCAAACTCCATCCCGTTAAGGTCCACGCAATGGACTATCTCTCCAGCGTCGAAAGACCCGTCAACCTCCCTCACCCCCGACGGAAGTAGGCTTTTACCCCCCCTTAATAGCGCCGCCTTAGCCCCCTCGTCAACGAATATCCTTCCGGTGGGACGGGTCGAAAAGGCTATCCAGTGCTTCCAGCTTGTAAGCCTGTCTTCCTTGGGTAGTATTAGCGTCCCGGCGTCCTCGCCGTTTAAGATCATGCCCAATACGCCCCTTGTGCTTCCGTTGGCGATTATGGTAGAGATGCCGAAGTGGGCCGCCTTCCTTGCCGCAAGGCATTTCGACCTGATGCCTCCGGTCCCCAAAAGGTTAGTCGAGTCCGTTAAAAGCTCTTCGGGAAGGGCGTCTACGTCCTTTACAAGGGGAAGCTTTTTCGCCGACGGGTCTTTTTTGGGGTCTCTGTCATAAAGTCCGTCTATGTCAGAGAGTATTATGAGGAGGTCCGCCTCTATCAGGTTCGTTGCAAGCGCCGAGAGCGCGTCGTTGTCGCCGAATTTTATCTCCTCTACCGCTACCGTGTCGTTTTCGTTTATTATGGGCGTTATGCCAAGCTTAAGGAGGGTAAGTAGCGTATTCCGCGCGTTAAGGAACCGGCTTCTGTTGCCGAGGTCGTCGTGAGTAAGAAGGACCTGCGCCACCTTTTCTCCGGCCTTCGTAAACGCTGAATCGTACATGGCCATGAGGCTCCCCTGCCCGACCGCTGCAACGGCCTGCCTTTCGGGAATGGTCGATGGTTTTTCTTTAAGACCGAGCCTCTTCATGCCTAGGGCTATTGCGCCGGAGCTTACGATAGCCGCCTCCCTTCCGGTCTTCCTTATCTCGCGGACGTCTTCCGAAAGACGCGTAAAGAC
>DAIDBB010000272.1 GCA_027310325.1 bacterium
GAGCCGGCAAGACCACCCTTATAAGGATACTTACCACCCTCATAAGGCCTACGGAAGGGTCGGCCAAAATAAAGGGTTACGACGTGGTAAAGGACCGCGCCAGGGTGCGTGAGGTGATAGGGGTGGTGCCTCAGGCCATGACAAGCGACCTCGACCTTACCGGGTTCGAGATAATGGACATATATGCGAGATTTTACGGCATGCCGAAAAGGGAGAGGCGCGAGAGGATCGACGAGCTCCTTTCAATGGTGGGGCTAAAGGAGAGGGCTGGGGACCTTGTAGCCACTTATTCGGGCGGCATGAGGAGGAGGCTCGAGATAGCAAGGGGCCTCGTGCACAAGCCTTCCATATTGATACTCGACGAGCCGACCATAGGGCTGGACCCGCAGAGCAGGCACGTTGTCTGGGAGCTCCTCGAGAAGTTCCGTTCGGCCGACAGGCTTACGATACTCCTTACGACTCATTATATGGAGGAGGCCGAGACCCTCTGCGACCGCGTGGCGATAATAGACTACGGTAAGATCGTAGCCCTGGATACTGTCCCCGGCCTTAAGAAACGGATACCGCAGAAAGATACCATCGAGCTTACTATCGCGGCCTTCGATACGATGAAGGCCGCGGAATGGGTGAGGGGGCTATCTTCTGTAAACTCCTGCGCGGTCAAGGGCGACGTCCTGGTGATATCCGCGGAAAACGGCGCGGGGGCCATACCGGCGCTCGTCGAGGGGCTAAGGAAGCTCGGCGCCTCTGTTGTTAACGTGGTCTTGAAACAGCAGACCCTTGAGGATGTGTTCATACACTTTACCGGCAGGCCCATAAGGGAGGAAGAGGCCAAGAAGGTGAGCTTCCTTCTCGGGGCTGGGGTCCCGACGAAGTGGGGAAGGTAACCGGCGGGTAGTATTATAGCCCGGAAAGGCGTTCAGCCATGAACCGATTTTTCGCGATATTTGAAAGAGACTTGAGAAAGTTCATCAGAAACCCTCTTGTGGTGATGGTGAGCCTTCTTATGCCCATACTCTACCTGGTGATACTCGGCAATTCGTTCCAGGGAGAACTTAAAAACCTTCCTATGGCCGTCGTGGACATGGACGGCGGCGAATACGCGACAAGGGTCTTTGAAATATTGCATTC
>DAIDBB010000282.1 GCA_027310325.1 bacterium
GGCGACGACCGCGGGTTTGGCGTTACTGGTCTTCTATCTGATTGCCCGAAAATATGCCTTTTCGGTCAAGAACCCGAAAGCAACACGGTTTTACCTGGAGATGGAGAAGGCGCTCAGGAAAAAGGGATTTATGAGGCTTCCCAATGAAACCCCTATGGAATTTGCCGAAAGGACCGGCCTGGACGACGCGAAAGAGATTACCGAGGCCTTTCATCTGGTAAGGTATGGCGGCGGGGCTTTAAGCAAAGACGACGAATCTAGGATTAAAAGAGCGCTCGTAAGGCTTGGAGCTAAAAAAGCCAGGACCTAATCCGTACCCGATAGTTCCTTTTCCTTTTTGGATGCCAGGTTCGCCGTTATCAGCTCGAGCATCTTTTTTACCTCTATCGGCTTTGCGATATAGCCGTCGAAACCGTGGCTGAGTATCTTCTCTTCCTCTCCTTTCATGGCCGAGGCCGTAATGGCAAGTACCGGGATGCGCTTATTCCTCTCGTCGGCTTTGATTATCCTCGTAGCCGTGAACCCGTCCATCTCGGGCAGATGTATGTCCATAAGTATTATGTCGGGCCTCACCACCGTAAGCATCTTAAGGGCCTCCGCGCCGCTTTTTGCCTCTATTATCTCGTACCCGTTAAGGGTGAGTATCTCCCTTACGAGGACCTTGTTCATGTAATTGTCTTCAACGAGAAGGACTTTCGCCTTGTCAGGCTGCATTAACCTCTCCTTTGCAGTCTCCCTATCGCATCAGTCAGTTGCTCGCCTCGGCGAGCTTTATTTCGGCCAATATCATTTCGTTAAGAAGGCCTCCCTTATGGAAGACGGTCTTGACGTTATCTCCGAAAGACTCCTTTGTCCCGGCGTCATCAGCGGTAAATATTATTACACGGGCCTTCTTAACCGACGCGGCGTCAAAGAGGCCCCTTATCGGCGTCTGGTCCCTCGCGCCCCTTCCCGGCCTAACCCTCATGACAACGACATAAGGCTCGGCGTTGCGCGCTATGGCCGCGGCGTCCTCAGGGGTCTTCGCCTTGAAGACCGTAAAACCTTCCTTCATGAGAAAGTCCCCCGTGTTTTCAAGGGCTTCATTGTCCTCGTCGACGAGGACAATCTGCCTGCCTTTACTTATTTTCACGGGGTTCCGGAGCCGATCGAGGACATTCAAAAGGCTTTCCTTGTTAATGGGCTTCTCCAGGTATTCTATGGCCCCGAAAGCGTAACCGAGTTCCTTGTTGTCCGTTGACGATATTATGACGACAGGTATGTCCGAGGTCTCGGGGTCCGACTTGAGGTCTTTAAGCACCTCCCAGCCGTCTTTTTTCGGTATAGCGATGCCCATTATTATCACGAACGGTTTCTGTTCCTGCGCCTTCCGCAGGAGGTCAAACCCGTCGGAGGCCGTAAATACGTCATAGGGCAGGCCAGCAAGGTATATCTCGAGGAGATGGTTTATGTCGACGCTTTCGCTGGAAATGAGGACAAGACGCCTGGCGTCATGACCCGGTTCATGCGGCAGGGACGGGGGGACATATACCGGGTTGGCGAATACCGGCAGGTCGATCTCGTCCGTGCCCTGCGGCAGCTTTACGTAGAACACTGAGCCCTTGTCGTAGACGCTTTCCACCCAGATCGAGCCCCTGTGAAGCTCCACAAGCCGCTTGGTGATGACAAGCCCAAGGCCCGTGCCGCCGTACTCCCTTGTGATGGAGGAATCTATCTGTTCGAACTCCTGGAAGAGCCTGCTCTTGTCCTCCTCTTTTATGCCTATCCCGGTGTCAGCTATCCTGAAGACGACGAACCTCTTCATCTTCATCCCGTCGGGCTCTTCCGCGATCTCCCAATCGACCGTAACCTTGCCGCCTTCCACGTTGAACTTGATGGCGTTTGAAAGAAGGTTCATCATCACCTGCTTGAACTTTGCCTTGTCGGCGCGGAGTTTAGGAGAAGCCGGGACCGTCTTTGACTCGACCGTTATCTTTCTTTTGTGCGCGAGCGGCCTCATTATTCCGAGCACCTCGCCGAGGACCTCCGTTATGGGGAAGTCCTCGGTATTAAACTCCATCCTTCCGGCCTCGATCCTCGAGAGGTCCAGGATATTATTTATGAGCTGAAGGAGATGGCTGCCGCTCGAATGGACGTACTCTACGTACTGGAACTGTCTTTCGTTAAGCTCGCCGAAGGTCTTTTCCTGCAGAAGCTCCGAAAAGCCTATTATGGAATTGAGCGGGGTCCGGAGCTCATGGCTTACGTTGGCGAGGAACTGGCTCTTCATCTTATTGGCCTCGAGAAGTTCCATATTCGCCAGCTCAAGCTCCTGTTTCTTCTTGAATAGCTCCTCGTTCGCGACCCTTAGCTCATCGGTCCTTTCCTCGACCTTATTCTCAAGGGTCGCGTAATAATTCTCAAGGCTTTCGGCCATCCTGTTGAACTCGACCGCGAGGTCCCCTATCTCGTCTTCCGTCATGACCGGCACCCTCTGCTTTAGATTGCCCTGGGCGATCTTCTTGGCCGAGTCCTCTATGGAAACGATGGGCTTGACGATGAGGCGAGTAAGCGCAAGCCAGAGCCCCCCTGCGGCCACTATGGCTATGAGGGTAAAAGCCAGCGTAACGGCTATTATGACGCTTGCGAAAAACCCGCTTTTCCTGTATTCGTCGTAAGCTGTATCCTTTTCAAGCTTCAGGAGCTTTTTAAGCGCTTCGAGGGTATCGGCAAAGCTTTTATTGCCGTCTATCCTCATTATGGCCAGCGCGTAGTCCATCTCTCCGCTCCGTGAGAGGGTCAGCATCCGGCCCTGGACCATCCAGTAATTCGAAAGGTTGTTCTGAAGGTCGTTATATAGCTGTTCCTGGCCCTTGGTCGCGCCCATGGTCCTGTAATCGTTAAGGAGCCTTTCGATCTTGCTCCTGTGCTCTTCTATCGACCCTTCGAGGTAGGACTTGGAAGCCGAATCGCTTATTACGCAGTGGATAAATATGTCCTGCCTGGCGGAAAGGAACTCGTTTTCGACGGATGAGAGGGTCTCCACTCTTTTGAAGGAATCGATATAGAGGCTTTCGGTGACCTTGGCTAGCTGGCCCGCGTTATAAAGGCCTACCGAGCCCCCGACGCCCATCATGAAAAGGATGAAGAGGAATACGGCGGCAAGCTTATTTGATATACTTAAGGTATTGAAGATCTTTTTCACTGTGTTGGCCCGGCCCCCGGGACCGCCGGGGACAAGTTTTGAGCGGATGAAAGCTCTTCATAGACGAGCACTATGTCCGAAATCTGCCCGCCGGAGTCGTAAAGCGGGAAGCTTTTTACCTTGAGCCTCCTCATCGGCCCGCTGAATCCGTACTTCTTGACCGACATAGGGTTATAATTTATTATAAACTCAGTCGAATATCCTTCATAGGACTTTTTGATGGAGGCCATGATGGCCTGCGAGGAAAAGACCTCGTCTTCGAATATGCTGTACTTCCCCACGAGGTTAGCCCGGTAGTCGGCTCCCAAGTACCTCTTTACGGCGTCGTTTATCATGATGCACCTTCCGCTCCTCTCGAAAACGGCCACACCGAACGGCATCTGTCTTATGATGCGATCGAGGAACTTCTTCGAATTATGCTCCCCCTGGAACATATCTATGTGCCCTGTCGCGCCCCCGACGCACGCGGCGATAGCCTCGAAAAAGGTCATCCCCTCTTCGAGGACCTTTTTCTTGCCCTTGCAGGCGGCGTAAAGAAAACCGATCGTTTCGTTATTATACAGGACCGGCGCTACCAGCAGGCTTTCGAAGCCGTGGTACTTGAGGGCCTGCCCGTAGTCCCCGTCGGGATACCCGTCAAGGTCCTTGAACACCGCCGGCCTTTCTTCCATGCCCCTTAGAGATTCGCTTGAGACGGCCTGGACGTCTTTAAGGAAGCTCCCCTCGAATCCTGCGGATGACTTAAGCCTCAGGCCATCGTCTTCAATAAGATATATCGCGGCTGCGTCGGCCCCGCCCCCGACGGCCTCCTTTACGGCGGCGTTAAATATCTCGCTTTTGGAAAGCGACCGTCCGACGAGCCCGAGGAGATTGCTTACGGCCCCGATCTGACCGGTCTTACCGGCGGATTCCGCCCTGAGTTCCTGGTTTTTCTCTTCCTTTACGGCCGTGTTTTCGGTCAAGGTCTTGAGCATGTCATTGAGTTCGATGGTGAGTTTTCCGACCAGTCCGCCCCCATCGTCCCTGAACCTGGCGTTAAGGTCGCCTGAGGCGATCCTCCTCGCCAAACGCGTAGCTTTCTTTACTGGAGAAAGCACCCTCCTGTATAATAC
>DAIDBB010000300.1 GCA_027310325.1 bacterium
AGATCGGACCCTATGAGGCTAACTGACGTCTTGAAGGAAGATTTCATTCTGACGGACCTTAAGTCCAGGAAAAAAACGGAACTGCTGGAAGAGATGATTTCAAACATCTCCGAGAAAGTAGGCGGACTTGACAGAAAGAAGGTGCTTGAGACCGTCATCGAGAGAGAGAAGCTTGGGACCACTGGCATAGGCAACGGCATCGCCATCCCTCACGGCAAGGTCAAGGGGTTCGACGAGATCAGGGTCTTTTTCGGGAGGAGCAAGAAGGGAATAGACTTTGATTCAATGGACAAGATGCCGGTGTATCTTTTTTTCATGATACTCGCGCCCGAGAATTCAGCAGCCGCGCACCTGAAAATACTCGCAAGCATATCACATCTCTTTAGAAACCAGGGCCTCAGGACAGATCTTATGAAAGCCGAAAGCCGTTCAGAGATATATGAGATAATAGCCGAGGCTGACAAAAAGATAAGGCTTATCTGAGGCCCGAGGCGATCGTTTTTAATCTGTAAATCCAGGGTTGGTTATGGGCGTTCCTGTAAAGGAGCTTTTAGAAGGGGGCAGAACCTCCCGGTTCTGCCTTGAACTTGTTGCCGGGGAAAAGGGTCTTTCAAGGGAACTGGCGACCTCCCGCATCCAGAAGCCGGGCCTCCTCTTGACGGGCCTTCTCGAGGAGCTTCATTCCGACAGGATCCAGATATTCGGGGCCGCCGAGATAGGATACCTTAACAGCCTTGGCGGCCAGGAGCTTAAGAGCGTAATCGAGGTCCTCGAGAAGCCGGATATACCGGCCATCATAGTCACCAGGGAGCTTGAACCGCCGGAGTTCCTTGTCGAGCTTTGCAGGAAAAAAGACGTCCCTCTTTTAAAGACAAGCCAAACGTCCTCGGTCCTTATTGAGGGCATAAGCAAATACCTCGAGGAGAGGCTGGCCCCAACGACGATGCTCCACGGCGTTCTGCTTGACGTCCTGGGAGTAGGGATCATCATTATCGGAAAAAGCGGCATAGGTAAAAGCGAGTGCGCACTTGATCTCGTATCCAGGGGCTACAGGCTCGTATCCGACGACGTGGTTCTCATAAAGAGGATGCCGCCGTCGATACTCATCGGCACGGCTTCGGACCTTATAAGGTACCATATGGAAATAAGGGGCCTCGGCATAGTGAACATCAAGGACCTCTTTGGCATAACGGCGATAAGGGAAAAAAAGCAGATGGACCTCGTTGTGGAGCTTGTAAGGTGGGAATCCGACAGCGAGTACGAAAGGCTCGGTTTCGAGGAAAACTCTTATGAGATCTTGGGCGTCGGGCTTCCCTATCTCAAGATCCCTGTAAGCCCCGGCAGGAGTGTGGCCACGATAGTGGAGGTCGCCGCGAGAAATCAGATACTTAAAATAATGGGGCACCATTCTGCCAAAAGGCTCGAGGCGCATCTCGATAACGCTATGAAAAGCATGGACAAGGTAAAGAATTGAAGGATACACGCCTGATTGTCTTAAGCGGTCCGTCAGGTTCGGGCAAGAGCACGGCCATGAAAGCGCTTGAGGACCTCGGTTTCTTCTGTGTTGACAACATGCCGGTGGCGCTCCTGCCGAAGTTTATGGAGCTTCTCGCGCAGTCAGGCGAAATAACCAAAGTAGCGTCCGTCGTGGACGTGAGGGAAAGGGAGTTTTTAAAGGCGTTTACCCCTACGTTTTCCAAGCTCAAGGAATCGGGATCCAAGATCGAGCTCATATATCTTGAGGCCTCGGACGATTCTCTCGTCAGAAGGTTCAGCGAGACACGGAGACGCCATCCCCTGGCGGCGTCCGATAGCCCGATCGAGGGGCTTCTCAGGGAAAGGGAACTCCTGAGCGAGGTCAAGGCCCATGCCGATAAAGTAATAGATACCACGCACTTTACCGTCCATCAGTTGAGGGACCTCATAAAAGAGTACTTCTCGGGTCCGGTGACAGATGAGAAGATGACAGTTAACCTTGTCTCCTTCGGTTACAGGTACGGGGTCCCGAGCGATGCCGATCTCGTCTTCGACATAAGGTTTCTGCCCAACCCGTACTTCGTGAGTTCTCTTCAATGGCTTGACGGGAGGGACGAGAAGGTAAAGGAATATGTGCTGGTCAAGGATGAGACCAAAGAATTCCTCAGACGGTTCAAAGATTTCATGGACTATCTGATACCGCTTTACTGGAAGGAAGGAAAGTCATACCTGACCGTGGCGATAGGGTGCACCGGAGGCAGGCACAGGTCCGTTGCCCTCGTCGAGGCTTTGGCGGATGGGATGGTTTCCGATATAGTGGCGGTGAGGAAAAAGCACAGGGATATCCAAAAACCATAGGGGTAGAGGTCGAGTTCATAATGATAGGAGCGATAATAATAACGCACGGGGGTCTTGCCGCAAGCCTTCTGGAGGCCGCGGAACTCATCTCCGGCAAGGCCGAAAACGTAAAGACCGTTTCAGTAAAAAGTTCCGACGCCACGGACAACATCAGGAACATCCTCACCTCGGCCGTAAAGGAAGTCAACCGGGGCCGGGGTGTCGTGATATTTACCGACATGTTCGGAGGCACGCCGACAAACATGGCCCTATCGGTGCTGGAAGTGGGAAAGGTGGAAGTGATAACCGGGGTAAATCTACCCATCATCCTGAAGTTCTTAAACCACAGGGGCGAGAAAACGCTTCAGGAACTTGTGCCGCTCCTGAAGGAGTACGGCCAGAAAAGCATCGTCCTTGCCGGAGATATGCTTAAAGAGAGCAAATGACAAGGATGGAAGGAAGAACTTCAAGCTTGCCTTTATCATGATTACTCTAATCCGAGTCGACGACCGCCTGCTCCACGGCCAGATAGTCTGCACATGGGTCCCCTTTGTCCGGGCCAACGCCCTCATAGTCGCGTCGGATGAAGCCGCCAGCGACAGCCTCGTAAGGGATATAATGGCCTCGTGCGGCTACGAGGGGCTAAGCGTCGCGGTAGAAAGCATCGATGAGGTCGTAAGGCATATTTCCTCGGGAGGAGACGGGGACTCGAAGACGATACTCGTCGTGGGAGGGCTCAAGGACGCGATGAGGATATATGAGGCCGGCATGAAGTTCGAGACTCTTAATATCGGCAACATCCACCATGGGGATAACGGCAGAACGCTTTCCCCGTCCGTCATAATAGATTGCGAGGATGAGGCCATCATCGAAAGGTTCGAAAGGATGGGGGTAAGGATAGACATCAGGGATGTCCCGACCAGTGTCGCCGTCGTCTACTCAAGGGGCGGGCGATGACCGGAAACATCCTCATGCGTGCCATATCGGTATCCCTGGCCGGCGGGGCCATCTCGCTCGATAGGACCGCCGCCTTCCAGACGATGGTCTCGAGGCCCCTGGTTACTGCGCCTCTTATCGGGTGGATACTCGGGAATCCCCTCATGGGTCTGGCGATAGGCATAATCCTTGAACTCCTTTTCATAGGAGATCTGCCTGTCGGCACCCATATTCCGGTTAATGAGACCGGTTTGGCCGTTGTGATCACGTCCATTATCGCAACTGCGCTTGACGCCATGGGAGGGCCTGGGATACACGAGGTCCGCTATTTCGGTGTGACCGGCGCGTTACTCCTGTTCCCGCCGGTTTTACTACTGGTAATCCCGTTAAATGCGGTCTACCAGTGGGCGGATGCCCTTACGAGGAGGATCAACGCCAGGTTCTTCCATTCCGCGTCGCGTTCACTTGAGAGCGGGATACCTGTTAATCTGATGAAGGAAAATATGAAGGGGCTTGTTCTTTTTTTTCTGACCGGCTCGGCGGCGCTTTTTATAACCCTTTTACCTCTTACGATAGCCGCTTCTTATATCGGCTCGTTCATCAAGATGCCGTTTTTTTTCTTTTTTGCCCTGGCCGGGTGCGTTGTACTCGGGGTAACAGCGGCGTTGAACGCGGTCTCTACGGATAGGAGCCTCGTGATTTTTACTGTTGCATGGCTAAGTGCGGCCCTTTACTGGGTGGTCCTGGGATGATAAGAACGAGGTCCATATTGAAGGTATTTCTCGGGTCTTTTTTTCTGCAGGCCTCGTGGAGTTTCGAAAAGATGCAGGGCCTTGGTTTCGCCGCCGCCATCTCTCCGGCGATAAAAGACGTCTTTAACGGCGGAGGCTCTTTTATTTCGGCCATGCGGAGGCACCTCGCCTTCTACAACGCCCATCCGTACATGGCCTCCCCGGTTCTCGGCGCCTCGATAAGGCTTGAGGAGAAAGGGAAGAACGGAGAGTGTCCGGCTGACGCAGGGGCAAGGCTTAAGACCATGGTCATGGGCCCTTATGGCGCGCTGGGAGATTCTTTTTTTTGGGGCTCTGTCCGCCCGCTGGCTTCATACCTCGGCGTTCTGAGCGCAATCCTCTGGGGGCTCTGGGGCATTCTGGTATTTCTTGCCGTCTACAACGTTTTCCATCTCTGGATGAGGTGGGACGGCCTTGTAAAGGGGTACAGGCTCGGCGAGGGGGTCGTAGGTTACGTGAAATCCCTGGAACTTCCAAAATGGTCGATAAGGCTTCGCTATGTTGCCGCGGCGGTCCTCGGGTTTTTTTTTTCGATAGCGGCGTTTAACCTGGCGGAACGCGGCGTTATGTCCTGGCATCTAAAGTACAATTACGCATGGGTCTCGGCTGGGATACTACTCGCATTCGCCGCGGTCATGTCATTAAACGTTTTTTTAAAAAGAGGGGTCTCCATCGCAAGACTCGTATATATAGTCGTAGTGCCGTTGATCCTCCTGGGAGTCATATTCCGTTAATAATCATGAAAGGTAAAGTAGATGCAGGAACAGGTCGTAAAAAAGTTTGTCATCAAGAACAAGTTGGGCCTTCACGCCAGGGCCGCGTCCCAGTTCGTGCGGCTGGCCAATTCATTTAACGCCGACATTTCCGTTCAAAAGAACTCCCAGGAGGTGAACGGAAAAAGCATCATGGGAATACTCATACTGGCCGCGGCCAAGGGAGCGGAGATTACCATAAAGGCCGCCGGGAATGACGCACCCCAGGCGATAGATGCCCTCGGTGAGCTTATAAACGCGGGGTTCGGTGAGGAAGACTGATGCCTGATTCTAAAAAACAGGTAATACTAATGAAGGGCATAGGCGTATCCTCAGGGATCGCCATCGGCAATGCCTACCTCCTTGAAAGAGGCATCGTAGAGCCGGCGCAGTACTGCTATATCGACAAGTCGGAGGCGGAGCACGAGATAGAAAGGTTCAAAAATGCCGTGAAGGAGTCAAGGGACCAGCTTCTGCGCATAAAAAAGAAGATGGAGGAGGATAGGCGCGGCAAGGAGCATATACGTATCATCGACGCCCATCTGATGATACTTAAAGACCATATGCTCATAAACGATACCATCCGTGTCATCAGGGAAGAAAAGATAAACGCGGAATGGGCGCTAAAGAACGTCTTGAGGGGATTGATGGAGTACTTCAACAAGATAGACGACGAGTACCTGAGGGAAAGGGGCTCTGACATAGAGCATATCTTCAACAGGGTCCTTATAAACCTCATGGGCAAGAAGCACGATTCTATCGCTGAAATAAGAGAGCCTTCGGTCGTCATAGCGCACGACCTCGCCCCCACCGACACGGCCCAGATGGTCAAGGGAACAGTGCTCGGATTCCTGACTGACGTCGGCGGGTTCACCTCGCACACGGCGATCCTCTCGAGGTCGTTGGAGATACCGGCCATAATGGGCCTGGAGAACATAACAAGGAAGGTGGAGACCGGTGATACCGTGATCGTTGACGGCACCACGGGCACCGTCATAATAAATCCGTCCGAAAGCGTAATCGAAGTATACAGAAAGAGGATCGAGAGGTTCAGGGATTACGGAAGGGCGCTCCTCCATTACAGGGACCTTCCCTCCGAGACGACCGATGGGCGGAGGGTAAAGCTCATGGGCAACATCGAGATGATTGAGGAGATAAACCCTCTTATCGACCACGGGGCCGAGGGCATAGGCCTTTACAGGACGGAGTTCCTTTATTTAAACAGGAAGGACCTCCCTACCGAAGAGGAGCACCTGAAGGCTTACAGGCAGGTCGTAAAAAAGATGTCCCCAAACCCCGTAATAATTAGGACTCTCGATATCGGCGGAGACAAGTTTTTTGCCCACGAGGACCTTGCGGAGGAGACGAACCCGGCGCTGGGCCTTCGGGCCATAAGGTTCTGTCTCAAGAATACCGAGATATTCAAGGCCCAGTTAAGGGGGATACTGCGTGCAAGCGCCAACGGGAAAGTAAAGGTCATGTTCCCGATGATCTCCGGCATCGAAGAGTTAAGGCGCGCAAAGTCGCTACTTGAAGAGGCGAAGTCCGAGCTTAAGGCGGAGGGCAGGTCCTTTGACCCTAAGATGGAAGTCGGAGCGATGATAGAGGTGCCTTCGGCCGCCATCATAGCCGACCTTATTGTCCGCGAGGTGGATTTCATCTCGATAGGCACAAATGACCTTCTCCAGTATTCACTCGCCATAGACAGGGTAAATGAGCACGTCGCATACCTCTATGAGCCATTCCATCCGGCGGCTCTCCGCATAATAAAGACCGTTGCTGACGCCGCGAACAAGGCCGGAGTAAGCGTCGGGGTATGCGGGGAGATGGCCGGAGAGCCCGAATACGCCCTGATAC
>DAIDBB010000337.1 GCA_027310325.1 bacterium
GTCTCGTCCAGCGGGAGGTCCTCGGCGGCAAGATTGAGGAGCATGGAGGCGATGCTATCGGTGCTCGCCTCCCTCAAAGGGACCTGCCGCAAAAGTAGCGTCTTGGCCTGAAGGAGCTCCTCGGGGCTAACTTCTTTTGCCTGCATGTCACGGATGTCCCTTTCGATTATCGCGCGGGCCCTCGAGACGTTTTTCGGGTCGCTGGCATAGACCACGCTAAAGACCGAACGGGCCTTGCCGGCCTGAAGCTCCGCCTCGACCGTATATACGAGGCCCGACTCCTCCCTCAGGTCCCGGTAAAGGCGCGTCGCGTAGAAGGCCCCGGCAAGGACGCTCCGGCCCACCTGCAAGGGGTAGTACTCCGGGCTTTGCCGCCTGATGCCAAGGGTCTCGGCCAGAGTGACCCCGGCCTGGACACGGCTCTCGTCCGGGACGGCGTGCGAAGACGGCTTGTTAAGCGCCGCCGGCGGCAGGTCGGTGGCCGGCTTGGGGCCTTCGGCCTTCCAGCCCCCGAAGTATTTCCCGACGACCCTCCTGGCCTCCTCGGGGGTAATGCTCCCTATTACTACGATGGTAGTCATGTCGGGGCGAAAGACGCTTGCGTAGTACGACTTGACGTCATCGAGAGTAAGCGCGGAGACCGTCTTGGGCGTTGCCTCGCGCAGCGCCGGGTCGTCCTTGGGATAGAGCGCCGAAAGGAGCGTCCTTCTCGAAATGTACGAGGGGCTCTGGAGCGTACCCTCGAGCGAATCCGCCGTCTCCTCCCTTACGACCATGAAGTCTTTTTCTCCGAGCGCGGGGTTGAGC
Organism: bacterium; assembly: GCA_027310325.1. Classification (GTDB taxonomy): domain Bacteria; phylum Desulfobacterota; class GWC2-55-46; order GWC2-55-46; family GWC2-55-46; genus JAKAIQ01. The sequence continues at coordinate 808 of DAIDBB010000337.1, forward strand.
TCGTTATCCGCCAGGAGCTCGACCCCCTTTTCGAAGTAGTCCTTGAGTACGCGAAGCGTAAAGCCCGTCCCTGCGGACGCGTCCGCGGCTATGTCGTCGAGCGCCTTCTGGAAGGCCACGCGGTCGAGCTTTTTGGTGCCGAACGGGAAGAGGTGCTGAAGCACCTGCGCGACCCCCTCCTTTCCGCCCGGGGCCTGGAGAAGCGGGTTTGTCTTTATCCGTCCGTAGACGCTTATCGTATCGCTTATCGACTCGCTCTGTACGATCAGCCTTATGCCGTTCGGCAGCGCCGTAACAACGGGCTTTACAGTAGAGGCGGGAAGCTCCGGAAGGGTGGCCGCCTTTTTCGCCCATTGAGGGAGCGCAACCGCCTTCACTTCCTTCGGCGTAAACGACTCCGCTCCGCTGAAGCTCTTTGTCGAAACGGCCTTTCCGGAGGGGCGGGGCGTGAGGATGCCTACCGTAGCCGTAGAGTTTACGAGGTATTCCCGCGCGACCCTGTTGACGTCGTCAACTGTCACCTTTTTTATCAGCTCTATGTCTTCGTCCGGGGAGTTGCGCCCCTCTACGGCAACCACCTGCGACCAGACGGATGCGAGCCCCTCGACGGAGTTTTTCAGGAACTCGGCGTCCGCGACCTCGTGGCGCTTGGCCGCTTCCACCAGGTCCGCCGGAAGGCCGTTCTTCAGATACCCGTCTATTATCCCCTTTACCGTTTTTGCGGCCTTTGCTCCGTCCCCGCCCTGCGGATACGCGGCCGAGACAAAGCCGTAGCCGCCCTTCGGGTAGACGTCGCCCTCGAAGCTGACGGAAAGGGCCTTGCCCTCCGGCACGAGCGCGTAAAGCTCGCCTCTCCGGCTGTTAAGGACATCCGCGAGGACCTGGCCCGCGGCGTAGTCGGGGCTGTCGATTCCAGGGAGCCTGTACGCCACGACGGCCATGCCGTAAGGCAGATCGGTCTCAAGCTCTATGGCCGACGCCTTTAGAAGGCCGGGGCTAACGGCGTGCCGCTCAGGCGAGGGGCGGGCGGGTATCTCCTCAAAGAGCCCCCTTACCTTCGAAAGCGTCCCGGCGGGGTCGACGTCGCCTACTATCACAAGTACCGCGTTATTCGGGGTGTACCATCTCTCATGGAAGCCCTTGAGCATCTCCCCGGTCGTTTTGTCGAACGATTCCTTTGTCCCGAGGCCGTCGCGCCGGTAAGGGGTCCCGGCGAAGAGGGCCTCCTTGAGCCTCATATTAAAGATATACTCCGGGTTCGAGAGGTCTTGCGCGACCTCCTGCTCCATCGCTCCCCTCTCCTCCTCCCAGAGCTTCTGGGTCGCAAGGATCCCCTTCATGCGGACCGCCTCGATATTCAAGGCCACGTCGAGGCCGTCAACCGGCACGGTAAAAAAGTACTGCGTGTAGGTCTGCCCGGTGCCGGCGTTGAACTCGCCGCCGAGGGCCGCGACTATCCTCGAGAGCTGGTCGGCTGAAAGCCCGGGGCTCCCGCGGAACATCATGTGCTCGAGGGCATGGGCCATGCCGGGGAAGTCCTTTGGGTCCTCGTCTGCGCCGACGAGGTAGTTCATCTCGGTCGTCACGACCGGAGAGAGGGTGTTTTTTACGATCACGACCCTGAGGCCGTTTTTAAGGGTTGCGCGCACTACCGTATCGGCGGCGGAGGAGGGGACCGCGGAAAGCGCGATTATAAGGACGATTGCCTGAAAAAAGCGTCTTGCCATCGCTGTATTTTTACATTTTTCCATGACTTGTCAAGCGTGAAAAACTCTCTTGAGAGAAACTTTTTACAAAAATGCCCGGGGGGTAGCCCGACGAGCTTAAGCGGTATCGGGGCCATTATTATTACCGGCGTTATGAAGGGCCTAAACCACGCCACAACGAGTATCTAGATACGTTCGCGCAGTAATGACGCTCCGATGAATTACCTCGCGGATTTCCCGGGAATATTATATAGTCTTTAAGAGGTACTTATGAGCCTGAACCCGTTTAAAAGGCGCGCCGTAAAAGTATTTTCCGTTGTTCTGCCCGCCTTCCTCTTGCTGGCCTTCCCTTTCATTGGAAAGGCGGGCACCTCTCCGGATGCCTCGAAGGAAGCCCACGCCAAAGCGGTCCAGCCGCTTCCCGCTATGGGTAAACTGATCGTCGCCGGTCCGGAAATGAAAGACCCGAGGTTTATAGGCGCGATCATACTCCTTCTCGACCACAGTGAGCGGGGCTCCGCCGGCCTTATCATTAACCGTCCGACAGGGGCGCGCCTCGGCGCGGAGCTCCCTGACATAAAAGGGTTCAAGGAGAGGAGGGACCCGATATTTTACGGCGGCCCGAACAGGACAGACCGCGCAATGGCGCTACTATATTCCAAAAAGGCCCCTCCAAGGTCCATGAAAATATTTGAGGATGTTTACATCGGCGCCGGCAAAGGGTTCTTCGACGGCCTCATGGACAACCTCGTCCCCGAGGACGTATTCCGCGTCTACTCCGGTTACGTAAAGTGGGAAGTCCACGAGCTCGACGGGCAGGTCGCGGCAGGCCTGTGGACCGTAATGGAGGCAAGACCAGGGATAGTCTTCGCCAGAGAGCCGAAAGCCCTCTGGCACAAACTCGCGCGCTAAAAACTCTATGGGGGAAACTTGTCCGTGCGGACGGCAATTGATTTAGCGAAATCACTTAAATACGTTCCTCTTCGCTATGAAGCAAGGTTCAACAATTGCCGTGCGCAGCACCAAAAAGTTTCTCTCAAGGAGTTTCCTAGCGGCTTTTAAAGGCTTTTACTACGAGTCCCGATAGCCCTTCCCCGCCGGCTTCTATCATCTTCTTAAGTCTTTCCACGAGGCCCGGCTCCCAGTTCCTCGTAACGTGGTTGGCTATGCCAAGGAGGGCTACGTCCTCGGGGTAGGCCTCGAAGAAGTCCCCTACCTCGTTGGCCATGCGGGCTATCTCTTTTGTCCCGGCGGGCCTGGCTCCGGCTTCCAACCCTTCCGCGCCGGGCTTCAAGGCCTTCTCCACGGCTACGGCAGTCACCTTGAACTCGGGGGTTTCGGTCGCCCAGTCGGCGTACTCGGTGGTAAGGATATTGGTCATGTACTCAGGCGAATGGAAGGTCGTGCAGACTACGCCCTTCGGGACCCTTCCGGTTATCTTCACTATCTGGGTTATTCTACCCTTGCGGCTCTTTATCTCGACGAGGTCGCCGTCCTTTATCGAGCGTCTGTGGGCGTCCTCGGGGTTCATCTCAAGGAGGTCGTCCTTGTAC
>DAIDBB010000338.1 GCA_027310325.1 bacterium
TGAGGAGACCGAAGGCGCCAACAGGGCGCGGCGCGCCGTAAGGAAGGCCGCGCGAAAGGCGGGGAAAAGGAGATATCGGAGGCCGGAAAAAAGAAAGGGGGCAACGGCTGCGGAAGGTTTCGGCATCGAAAAATCGCCCTCGAATAAAAAAACCTCCGCCTGAGCCGTGTCGAGGCGATATTTGAACCGGTGCCAGTCAGGTGGGCGCCCTGATAAACTGTTTTCGGGTTCCCTCGGGGGGACATGCCGGCCATCAGTCAGTGAAGGCTCCCAGGTGGTTTAAACGTTGGCCCTAAATTCGCCTGTCAATCACGGACTCCGCAGGGGAGTTTGCTCAAAAGGATAGCAGTGATTTTCGGGGTGTCAAGCGGACGCGGAAAGAAATTATTTTTTGAGGCCCGGGCCCCTCCGCCCCAAACGGGGTGAGGGGTCAGGCCGAAAGCCGTAAGCCTTTCCGCCCTGTTTTTTGACCTTCCGTATGACTTTTGTCTATCCCCTCTTGCAAAAAAATCCAGGACTGTGCTATAAATATCGTAACAATTACAACAGGGACTTTAATGAAACCAATGAGTAGGATTGCCATAGCGGGCATCTTTGCGTCGGTCTATTTTCTTTGGGGCGTCTCCTACGCCGCAAGGCCTGTTGGCGGGAACACCCTTGACGAGGATTCCGCAAAGTGCACGTCGTGCCACGATCCCCGGGTATTATGGCATTATAAGCTATCGGTCTGCTTCGTTGACGACGGGTGCGACCACCCCGTAGGCGGGGACTACGACAAGCTCGCCTCGGGGGACGACAGGCTCACGCCCGCCGCGAACCTCAACCCGGCCATCCGGCTCCCCGGCGGCAGGATATCATGCCGCACCTGCCATATACCCTATAGCGACCCGGACACTCACCGGAAACTTACGGACCTCCGTAAAAGGTACCCTCTGGTGCCTGACCCCATGCTTGTGCTCGACAACAGGGAAAACAAGCTCTGCAACGCCTGCCACCGCAAATAGCCTTACAATAGAGTCTGCCGCCCCGGGAAACAGGGCCCGATCAGGAGGGCTTTTTCCTGTAGTTTTTGTCGAGGCGCCTTGCGACCATGTTGACGGCGATAGGGAAAAGGAAAAAGGAGAAGGGCCAGGCGTAATTGAAGTACCTCTTCGCGCCCGCGTCGTGGGACCCGAGGGCCATGAGTATGAAATAGAAAAAGAAGATGAGGACAGGGAACGCCGAGACGTTGGCGATTATCCTGAGGACCACTATTATCGCTCGCATAAGACCATTTTAACCCATTCCCTGTATTAAGCCAACCGGAATCTTTTCCGCGTTAGGGAAGCTCCGATTAATTCAGTGGTCTGTCATTGCGAGCGAATGAGCCGAAGCCCGGAGGCGAAGCGAAGGGGAAGCAATCCTTTTTTTTTAGATGATAAATCACATGCTTTGAGATTGCTTCGCCGCGCCTGCGGCGGGCGAAGGCTTATCCTGCCTAATACCACAATGAACCAAACACCCGTACTAACGTTCTTAACCCTGCTCACCGCGGGTGCGCTCCTCGCAATGACTGCGAAATATATAATTAATCAGAGCTTCCTTAATTTATTATACGGCCGCCAGGATTAAGAGCATGTTAGAATAGGGCCGTTCTAAAAAGTTTGTCAATGTAATGTCTTGAAGGCCGGGACCGGGCGTCTTTATCTGGACTTGCCGAAGGTCCTCAGGTAATTGACGAGGTCCCACCGCTCCTTATCGGTAAGGTTGTCGCCGTAGGCGAGCATCCCGAACTGGGTGCCCTCGGTTATGGAGATGAATATCTCGCCGTCGGTCCGCACCTTCTGCCACCCGGCGTTGGTGAAGTCCCGCGGGGGCGGGTTGAACGATGGCGCCGCCGGGCCGTTGCCCCTGCCCGTGTCCCCGTGGCAGCTTGTGCAGAGGCCCTTGCCGAAAAATATCTCCCTGCCGGCGGCTATCGATACGCTGTCCGGGGCGACGGGGTTCATTATCTTCTGCACCGAGGGGAGCCTGCCGGGGTTTACGCGCGGAGGAAAGTCTTCGTCCTCGGCGCTCGCGCCCGCGCACAAAGCGGCAACGGCCGCCAGGGCTAATAGCGTCGCCATAAGGGCGGACTTATTCGGCATACGTTCCTTTCGGGTCCGGGATTATCATCTAAAACCGCGATCCGTCTACTCCGGCCTGTGCATCTTTTTCCGTTTCACGGTGTTTTCGATGATTTGAAATTTTAATCATTTTTACCTTTTTCCCGTGAATCCTTTCCGGTGGTATAATTAAGTATAGCATGGATGTCTTGCCCCCGCATTTTAAACCGCTTTTTTAAGAGGAGGTGTTATCCATGAGGTTTGCACGGAACGTTGGCGGCATAGACAGGGCCGCGCGCTTCGGCCTCGGCCTGGCCTTTCTGGCGCTCTCTGCGACCGGCGTGCTCCCGGGTACAATCCTGATGGTCACAGGCTATATTATCGGTATCGTCCTTCTGGCTACCGGTATATTCTCCTACTGCCCGGTCAACGACGCGATAGGCTTTAACAGCTGCAAAGCCCACGGGTTCGGCCCGGAGGGGCCCGAAAAGACACCGGAGGAGCCGAAGAAAGCCGCATAGCGCGGTTCGAAGAACGAGGACTGGAATGATACAGGCGGCGGGTTTTAAGACCCGCCATTTTTTTGTGTTTGACATTACGGGCGGCAAAAAGATGGACCGCTTCGCCTTGCTCGCAATGCCCCATCCCTGTATCCCCCCGCAAGGGGAGAGGGAAAATAAGGACCCCCTCCGCCCCGAAAAAAGGACGGATGGGGCCGATTTTTTGGCCCGCCTTTCTACTTCTTCATTTCCCCTTTTTTAAGTTCCTGAAGCACCCTGTCTATGTTAATGGGAAGTAATACTATCTCTATTCTCCTGTTCTGCGCCTTTCCCTCGGGCGTGTCGTTGGAGGCCACGGGCCTGTTGTCCGCGTAGCCCGCCGCGGAGAGGAGCTTCGGGTTAACGCCCGCGTCCTCGAAGTGCCTTACGACGTTCGTAGCGCGGGCGGTCGAGAGCTCCCAGTTCGAGGGGAACCTCTTCCTGAGGCCCGCGCCGATGGGGACGTTATCCGTATGCCCCTCGACCCTGATCTCCTTATCTGTAACGCCCTTGAGTATCTCCGCGACCCGCTTTAAGACCTTGACGCCGCCCGGCTTTATCTCGGCCCTCCCTGAGTCGAAGAGGATCTTCTCGACCATGTTCACCGAGAGCCTGTCAATGGCCTGGGTTATCTTTATGTCGCCTTTTTCTATCTCGCCCTTCAGTTCGCCGACGAGCTTCTCGTAGGTCGATTTGACGTTGGCGAGCTCCTTCTCCTTCTCGGAGCTTATCTCGCCGGCCTTGGCCTTAAGCCTCTCCACCTCGCGGTCGAGGTACTCCTTTTCCCTGGCCCGGCTTTCGATATCGGCCCTTGCGGCCGTTAGCTCGTCCGAGCAGCCCTTGCCGAGGTCGCCAAGCCTCTTTTTCTCGGCCTCGCAGTCGGCGTCGTCCTTCTCTTTGGCGGCCTTCAGGGCCGAGAGGTCGGCGGCGAGCTTCCGGTTCGTTGATCCGGCCGCTTCTAACTCCGCCGCCGTCCTGTCGAGATCGTTCTTCCGGGCTTCCGACTCGCTCAAGGCCTCCCTGTACCTGGCCGAGCTGACGCACCCGGTAAGGGCAAGGGCAAAAAGGAGCGCTAAAAGCCTGAAGACCGGCGCGTGCCGCCGCGGGCCTTCGATAAAAACGGGTTCGGTCTGTTTGCCTGACGCCATTTTCATACAAGCCTCCTCGGTATGGGGTTGGACCGCTTCGATTATATTACGGGCCGCGAGGAAAGGCAAACCCCGACCACTTGACAGGGCCGGGGAGGGCCTGCATACTTTATTGGCGGCAGACCCGATTTAAGAAAGGAGCGGCACGCATGAGAAGGACCTTTGTTTCCCTGGCCGTTTTAACGCTTCTCCCGGAGCTTGCGACCGGGGGCGAGATATTCGGGACGATAAAGGAGGGCGGAAAGCCCGCCGGGGGGGTGACCGTCGAGATAACGTCGCCGACGCGCGTCTACGCCGCCAGGACCGACAAATACGGCTCATACAGCATATTCGTGCCGGAGACCGGGAAATACAGGCTCACCGTTAAAAC
>DAIDBB010000345.1 GCA_027310325.1 bacterium
AATCCAGACCGTTCGATCGGACGGGCGTAATATCGGGGGGGGGGGCGTTAATGGCATCGAGGGTGAAAGAGGAATTGACGCTCGGCCTCATAAACGAGGCGGCTTCGAGGTTGAAGGGGGTCATAAACCCGACGCCCCTAATCCAATCCGGGGCCCTTTCGAGGCTTTTCGGCTTCGAGGTGGCTCTCAAGCTAGAAACTCTCCAGAAGACCGGCTCATTTAAAATCCGCGGCGCGTAAAATAAGATAAGCTCCCTTACAAGCGAAGAAAGAACAAGGGGGGTCATAGCCGCCTCGTCCGGGAACCACGCCCAGGGCGTGGCATGGGCCGCAACGCGCCTCGGCATAAGGTCTATGGTAGTGATGCCGGAGACGACGCCCATCATAAAGTACATGGCCGCGCGCGAGTACGGCGCCGAGGTCCTGTTCCACGGCCGGTTCTACGACGAGTCCTTCGAGCGCGCGCTCGACCTTTCAAGAAAAAACAATATGACCTTCATCCCTCCCTTCGACGACGGCCTCGTCATGGCCGGGCAGGGCACTATTGGGCTTGAGATGATGGAGGCGGAGGGATTCGATACCGCCGTCGTCCAGATCGGCGGGGGCGGGCTCATAGCGGGTATCGCCTCGGCAATAAAGGAGTCGGGCGGGAAAGTAAAGGTCATAGGGGTCGAGGCCGAGGCGTCGATGTCATGCATACTGTCGCTCAAAGAAGGCCGTCCCGTAGACGGCGGCAGGCAGGCGACACTTGCAGACGGCATAGCCGTAAAGCGGGTGGGCGATAAGACCTTCCCCCTCATTCAAAAATACGTGGACGACGTAGTTGCCGTGTCCGAAGATACGATTGCGGGCGCGATCCTTGTGCTCATGGAGAGGAAAAAGCTCGTGGTGGAGGGCGCCGGGGCGGTCACCATAGCCGCGGCAATGGAAGGGCTGTTGCCGAAGTCCACAAAAAAAGCCGTCTTCGTCCTTAGCGGGGGGAATATCGACGTAACGGTCCTCGACAGGGTCATAAGACTCGGCCTCTTGAAGGAAGGCCGCATAATGCGCCTCTCCGCGGTCGTTCGTGACGTGCCGGGGTCTTTAGCGAAACTTACTGCCGAGATAGCCGCGCTCAAGGCCAACATTCTCCAGGTCATCCACCAGAGGGACGCCGTCGATATACCGGTCGGCTTTACAAGGCTTGAGATAATATTAGAGGTAGAGGGCAGGGAGCACGGGGAGAAGATAAGGAAGATGATCGAGGAGAAAGGCTATATAGCGGGGGCTTGAAATCAAGCGAACCCGCTAACAGGTTTAGTTTCCCCCTCCCCCTTGACGGGGAACGGCAGGGTGGGGGTGAGTTGTCATTGCGAGCGCGGCGAAGCAATCTCGTCTTCATAATAAAGCTGTTGGCTGGTTCAGGGTTGAACCCTGAACCAGAATGTTTCGTAATTCAGGAACATTAACGGGCGCCGTCTATTCC
>DAIDBB010000346.1 GCA_027310325.1 bacterium
CTTCAATCTCTTAGAATTGATTCCCTTTGCCTGCGGCGAACGGCCTACGGAGGTTTTTGATACTCCCGGCTTGCAGCCGCGAGTTCTTTTTATTCTTTGGATTTCCTGGCGGGTCTGGATGCCGTTTTTGCCTTCGCCTTGTCTTTGACTTCAACGAAAGGGGCCTCGGCCCAGAGGCCTTCGAGGTCGTAAAAGACCCTGACGGGCTCAAGGAATACATGCGCAACGACATCGTTAAAATCGAGAAGCGCCCAGTGCCCTTCTGTCAAGCCCTCCGCCCCAAAAGAGCGCTCCCCCTCGTTCTTGAGCCCGACGATTATGGCGTTAGCTATGGCCTGGACCTGCCTGTCCGACTGAGCGCTGCATATAAGAAGATAATCCGAGACGGAGGAAAGTTTTTTCACGTTGAGGATTATAACCTTCTCCGCCTGCTTTTCCAGGGCAAGTCCCGCGATCAAAAGCGCTTTTTTCTTCGAATCCAGATGAGATCTCCTTACTTCGTTTTGTAGAGGCCATGCTTGGCGATATGGTCCGCTACCTGAGGCGGCAGAAGATATCTTATGGACCTGCCTTCCTTTACCCTCCTCCGTATGTCCGATGAAGAGACATCAAACCTGGCGGTCTCAAGATAAGTCACGGACATGCCCGCGGAATTAATATAGGATTCCGTAGCTGTGTCGTACCGGAACTTCCTGGCCAGTTCGACCGGAAGGGCCTCCGCGAGCTTCTCGGCCGCGTAACCCGGCCTCGGCACAATGACTATGTTGGCGAGTTCGAGAAGTTCCCTGTAGTCCATCCAGGAGGTTATATCGTTAAAGGAGTCGGAGCCCATGATGAGGCTAATTACGAGGTCCTCGTCTCCCCCTTTTTTTAGCTCCTTTACGGTATCTATTGTATACGATTTTCCGCCTCTTTCAATCTCAATGGAAGAGACCTCAAAGGAGGGATTGTCGGCCACCGCCAGACGCACCATGTCGATACGGACCTCCGGCGGGGTCGTCCCTTCATCGGGTTTGTGCGGCGGGATGGCCGCGGGCATGAAAATGACCCTGTCGAGGCCAAGGCCCTCCCTGACCTCCTCGGCGACCCTCAAATGTCCGTAATGTATGGGGTCAAACGTCCCCCCCACAACCCCTATATGCATATGGTTACCACTTGATATGCTATACGAATGAATGGTGGGTGTCAACGGTTTTTAGTGAAAATTCCGCCCGGGCTTTAGCAAGTCTGCAAGAAGAAATAACGCATTTGCGGGGAAGCGATAAGAGAAAAAAGGTGTTCCTCGGTCTTGAGTTCAGACCGCGAACCTGAAGTGCATTATGTCCCCGTCTTTCACGATGTAATCCTTTCCCTCGACCCTTAAAAGGCCTTTCTCGCGGCAGGCCGCCTCAGACCCGCACCTAATGAAGTCATCATAGGAGATCACCTCGGCCCTTATGAACCCACGCTCAAAATCGGTGTGTATCACGCCTGCCGCCTGCGGGGCCTTTGAACCTTCGACTGTCGTCCAGGCCCTTACCTCTTTTTTGCCGGCGGTGAAGAAGGTCACGAGGCCGAGAAGCCGGTATGCCGCGGCCGCAAGCCTGTCCAGGCCCGACTCCTTAAGCCCGAGGCCCTTAAGGAATTCCGCCCTTTCCTCCTCCGAGAGTTCCGCTATCTCTGATTCGATCTTGCCGCAGATCGTAACAAACCCTGCCCCCTCTTTCTCCGCCTTTTCCCTTACGGAACGCGCCAGGGGCGATTCTCCGGAGAGGTCGTCTTCACCGACGTTGGCCACGTATATGATAGGCTTGGCGGTCAAAAGATTGAGGTCCTTTACGATGCTTCTGGTCTCAGCGGTCAGGATCGACCTGGCCGGATGCCCTCTCTCAAGCCCCTCCTTGAGGGCCGAATAGACAGGCAGCGCCTCTGCCATGGCCTTATCGCCAACTTTCGCGAGCCGCGCCGTCTTATCAAGCCTTTTATCTATGGAATCAAGGTCAGCAAGTATGAGCTCCGTCTCTATTATCTCTATATCGCTTACGGGGTCGACCTTGCCGGCCACGTGTATTACCTGCGAATCCTCGAAGCATCTGACCACATGGGCGATAGTGTCGACGTTGCGGATGTTCCCAAGAAACTGGTTGCCAAGGCCCTCGCCCTTGCTTGCCCCCTTGACTATCCCTGCGATATCGACGAACTCGACGGCCGTGGGCACGATCTTCTCCGGCTTTACCAGAGAGGAGATCGTATACATCCTTTCGTCCCTCAAGGGGACCATGCCGATATTGGGGTCGATGGTGCAAAAAGGGTAGTTCGAGGCCGCGGCTCCCGCGGCGGTCATCGCGTTAAAGATGGTGGACTTGCCGACGTTCGGCAGGCCTATGATACCGCAATTGAATCCCATTTATTTATCTTTCGTCTCTCTCATTTTAAGGCGTTAAACCTGTTCATCGCCGCATCGATCCCGGAGGAAGCCATGACCTCTACGGACTCGGCCCCACGTGCAAGCATCTCATCGAGAAGACCGCTTTCGTCGCGCCTGAAGGGGCTCAGGACATAGTCCGCGACGTCACCGCGTGCGGGCCTGCCGATACCCAAGCGCACCCTTTGGAAGTCTGGGCTCCCGAGGCGTTCCGTTATCGAGATGATCCCCTTGTGACCGCCGCTTCCGCCGTTTTTTTTAAGTCTTATCCTCCCCAGGGGCAGGTCGCAGTCGTCATGAGCAACGACTATCGATTCGACGGGGATAGAGAAGAAATAGCTGAACCTGGCGACCGCATCTCCGCTCAGGTTCATGTATGTAAGGGGTTTCATAAGGACGGCCTGGTCGCCGCCCACCGCGCCTTTGCCTATAAGCGCAGCGCCGGAGCGCTTAAGCTTTATATTCCCGACCGAGGCCAGGCGGTCGATCAGCATGAAGCCGACGTTATGCCTCGTTTCCTCGTACTCCCTGCCGGGATTGCCCAAACCGACTATAAGAAGCAAACAGTGTCTTTCCCTTGAAAATGCACGCGACCGTCTTATCCCGCGATGGCCGCGGGATAAGCGGGCGAATAGAAATAGTTTCCTTACATTTGGAAGAATTCCCCGTAGCTTGAGCGGGGAATCTTCAATGAACTTATTAAAACGCGCCGGAGGACCGCACCCCCCCCGGCGCTGAGTCGTATCTACTCTTCCTTCTTCTCTTCCTCTTTTTCCTCGAAGCTCTTTGCAAGCTCGGCCTGCACCTCTTCGGCTGTCTTAGGCGCAACCTCTGTCGTCGGCGCCACTACGGAGACTACGGTCATATCGGCGTCCGCGAGGATCTTTACGCCTTCCGTAAGCTTTATGTCACGGACGTGCAGCGATTGCCCTATCCCAAGGGGCGTGACATCGATATCGAGACTGTCCGGTATGTTCGTGGGAAGGCACTCCACCTTTACCTTTCTCGCCTCCTGCTGCACAATGCCGCCGAGGGCGATGCCCTGGGCCTTTCCGACGACATGGAGAGGCACTTCGACCGTGACCTTATGGTCCATGAGGACCTCAAAGAGGTCGACATGCTCTATCGAGCGCGTCAGGGGATGGCGCATTATCTCCTTGAACATCACCATCCTCGGTTTTTTATCGTCTTCGAGGCTCAAGTTCACGAGGACGTTGCCGCCTGCTCCGGTATGGAGCACCTGTTCGAGTTCCTTGTTGTCAAGGGCGAGCGTTATGGAGTTCTTGACGTGGGCGCCGTAAAGGATGGCGGGGACGAGCCCGGAGCTTCGGAGCCTCCTCGCCGGGCCTTTCCCTGTCGTTTCCCGTTTTTTAGCGGATAGATTGATCTGTTCCATCTTACCTTTCCTCCAAAGGTTCAATTGTTTGGTTCACGTTAGACGAAAAGGGAGCTTACCGACTCCCCGCAATGTATCCTCTTTATGGCCTCCCCCAGGAGAGGTCCTACCGAAAGCCTTTTTATCTTGGCGAGCCTCGCGTTCTCCCTCTCGGGTATGGTATTCGTGACGACAAGTTCCTTTATCGGGGACTTTTCGAGCCTTTCGATCGCCGGCCCTGAGAGGACCGCGTGAGAGCAAGCCGCGTAGACCTGTTTTGCGCCGCGGTTCTTTAGAGCTTCGGCAGCCTGCGTCATCGTGCCTGCCGTATCTATCATGTCGTCGAGGAGTATCGCGGTCTTGCCTGCCACGTCCCCGATCACGTTCATTACCTCGGAGACATTGGGGGCAGGACGCCTCTTGTCCACTATGGCAAGGCTCGCCTCAAGCCTTTTCGCGAAGGCCCTGGCCCTCTCGACCCCGCCGGCGTCCGGAGAGACGATGATGATGTCGTCATCGAACTTTTCCTTTATGTATCCAAGCAGCACAGGGGTGGCGTAAAGGTGGTCGACCGGTATATTGAAAAAGCCCTGGATCTGCCCGGCGTGGAGGTCCACGCAAACGACCCTGTTGGCGCCCGCGACCGTTATGAGGTCCGCCACAAGCTTTGCAGATATGGGCGTCCTGGGAGCGACTTTCCTGTCCTGCCGGGCGTAGCCGTAATAAGGTATGACCGCCGTTACGGAGCTTGCCGAGGCCCTCTTGAAGGCATCGAGCATGATGAGAAGCTCCATCAGGTTGTCGTTGCAGGGGGTGCAGGTCGATTGCACCACGTATACTTCAACGCCCCTGACGCTCTCACCTATTTCGACATACACTTCGCCGTCGCTGAAGCTCTTGACCTCGGACCTTCCGAGAGTTGTGCCGAGTGTCGAACATATCTCAAGGGCAAGCGGCTTATTCGAATTTCCTGCAAAGACCTTTATCTTTTCCATCGTCGAATCCTAAATTATCAGGCGTTCCGGGAATCTGCCGAATCAGCTGGTTGGGGCGGAAGGATTCGAACCTCCGAATGCGGGGATCAAAACCCCGTGCCTTACCGCTTGGCGACGCCCCATCTTTGCGAGACGCACCCCGTCTTATTTATAAGACAAAACTCCGGGCACTCCCCCCACGGGTAAGCCCCTGCCTAAAGACCCTGCGCCCTGAATACGGAAACGCTTTTATCAAGCCTGCCTTTTATATCCTTAAACGCGGTGTCCGCCGTAAGGCTGTCCGGGAATACGCCGAAAACAGTAGGGCCGCTGCCCGACATAAGGGCCGCAGTCGCGCCGCTTTCAAGGAGCATCTCCTTAAGCCGCAGGACCTCGGGGTATTTGCGAATAGTCACGGCATCGAGGTCGTTTACCAGGAATTCCCTCAGTTTTTCGTGGGAGGTAAGGGCCTCTTTGGAATAGAAAAGAATATTATTTTCCGGCGTTTTTGTCAAGTCCAAATTGTTATATACCCACGCGGTAGGGACAGGGAAACCGGGGTTAACGAGCACGTACTCGAAACCAGGGAGCTTCACCCGCTCGAGCACCTCACCCCTTCCGGTTGCGACGGCTGAGCCCCCGAGTATGAAAAAAGGCACATCAGATCCGAGTGTAGAGGCCACATCCATAAGGGCCTTTTCTCCGAGGCCGGTCTTGAGAATGTTATCCAGGGCCAGGAGGACCGTAGCGGCGTTTGAGCTCCCGCCGCCGAGTCCGGCGGCTACGGGGATATTCTTTTTTATGGTAATATCTACCTTTTTTTTGACGCCTGCGCTCTGAAGGTAGGCCGCCGCTGCCCTATATGCGAGGTTCGTGCTGTCCGATGGGACCGACATACTATCGCAGGAGACACGTATCCCCTCCCCCGGACCGACGTCTATCGTTATTTCGTCGTAGATGGAGATGGGCTGCATGACGGAAAAAATGTCATGGTACCCGTCGGGCCGTTTTCCTAAGACTCTTAATACGAGATTTACCTTGGCCGGCGAGAGGAAAGAGCTACTTCTTTTCATTTAGGGTGAAATTTATCTTTTTTTCCTCATTACCCTCCCAGTGGAGGCCTCCAAGTATGTAACCGAGGAGGGAGAAGTTCGTTGTATCGTCAAATGGAAGATTCCACCAGAACCGTTTGGCCTCTTCGCTCTTCTGGGGTGCAGCTGATGAATTTTCATGAGCCATGACTGACCTCTCCTCTACATGAAAAAGGGCTTTATCACTTTAAGGGCTATATCCATAAAAGGCGCCGGATAGACCCCCGTGATGACCGTCCCGATGGCCGTTAAAATGAGGACTACGCTGTAGGTAGCGCCCATGACGGGAAGGTCTTCGGCATCAGCCCGCTCATTCATGTACATATAGAATATGACCTTGGCGTAGAAAAAGAGCGCTATCACCGTGCTCAGGACCCCTATAGCGGCAAGCCAGTAATAACGCGCGTTAATGGCGGCAGCGAGTATGAAGAACTTGGCCGTAAACCCGCCTGTCGGCGGTATCCCGGCAAGGGAGAGAAGGAAGAGCGCCAGAAAAAAAGCCCATAGGGGCCTGGCAGCGGCAAGGCCCCTGTAATCCGAAAGATCCGAACCCCTGCCGTCCTTCCTGATGAACATGGTTATGACCGCAAAAGCGCCGAGGTTCATGAACGTATAGACGAGGAGATAATAGAGTATTCCGGCGGAACCGATATCGTTATATACGAGGAGGCCCATGAGCATTACGCCGGCGTGGGCGATGGAGCTATACGCGAGCATCCTAACGATATTTTTCTGCGATATTGCTACAACGCTTCCGTAGACCATTGTCGCCGCTGAAAGGATCCACAGGAGGTCAACCCAATGGCCGTGAAAGGCCGGAAAAGCGGCCACGAAGACCCTGACAAAGACGGCGAAAGCCGCAGCCTTGGACCCTACAGAAAGAAAGCCGGCCACCGGCACGGGCGCCCCCTCGTAGGCGTCAGGGGACCAGCTGTGGAACGGAAAGGCTGCGATCTTGAAGCCGAAGCCGACTATGATAAGGGCAAGCGCCAGGAGGAGAAACGGGCTCTGCGAAGAGAGTCTCGACCCTATCGACGCGATGCCCGTCAGGCTCGTAGTGCCCGAGAAGCCGTATGCGAATGCGATGCCGTAAAGGAGTATCCCGGAAGAGAGCGCGCCTAAGACAAAGTACTTTAAAGCACCCTCGACGGATTTTCTGTTATCGACCCTTATCGCTACCAGGACGTAAAAGGAAATCGCCATGGTCTCGAGCCCCACGTAGAGGTTTACGAAGTCGTTGGCGGATGCCATGACCATCATCCCGAGTGTTGCGAAAAGCGTAAGGTAGTAGTACTCGCCCCTCTGGATGTTCATCTTTTCCATGTAGTCCATGGATATGAGAACCGTAAAGACAGCGGAAATAAGGAATATTACGTTAAAGAAGGCTGAAAAGCCGTCGGCTCTTACCATGCCTCCAAAACTCGGAGCCGGGTCTACTGTCATGGCCGCTACGGGAATAACCGCCAGGAGCCCAAGGACGCTCAAGTACCCTAAAATGCTCTTATTTTCCTTCTTTACGAAGAAATCAAGGACGAGGATTATAATGGCGACGGCGGTAAGTATTATCTCCGGCCATATGGTTGAGAAGTTCAGATTTAAAGCGTTAAGGGCGCTTGGCATACCTATTTATCCGTCCTTTCAGCGGCGGAGCGTCCGCCGAGGGAAGCCACTTTGTTTGTCCCTTCGAGCGCCAGGGCCTTCTTGTAGTTCGTCTCAACCTGGCTTACAAGGTTATTTACCGACGCGTCCATGAACTTAAGGAACCTTCCAGGGAATAGCCCTATCCAGAATACGAACACCACGAAGGAAACGGCGGTAATGACCTCCCTGGCGCTTAAGTCCTTGAGGGCCCCTTTACCTTGGTACACGAAGTCCCCGAGGAAGACCCTCTGGAACATCCACAGAAGGCACACGGCGCCCAGAAGCACACCCGAGGCCGCAAGCACCGCGTAGACGGTATGCGCCTTGAAGGCGCCGAGAAGGACGAAGAGCTCTCCTATGAAGCCGTTCGTAGCGGGAAAGCCCATCGAGGAAAGTATGATTATTATGAAAAACGTGCCGTAGACGGGTAGCTTCTTAAATAGCCCGGTGTAGTCGCCAATGGCGCGGCTGTGCGCCCGCTCGTAGATCATGCCGACGAGAAGGAAGAGCGCCCCGGTTGAGATCCCGTGGTTTATCATCTGAAGGAGCCCGCCCTTAAGCCCTTCAGTATTCAAGGCGAATATACCGAGCATGACGAATCCCATGTGGCTTACGCTTGAGTAGGCGATTAGTTTCTTTATGTCCTTTTGTGCTAGCGTCAAATAAGCCCCGTAGAGTATCGCGAATATCGATATCCCTATCATCAAGGGTGCGAACTCCCTCGTTGCGTTCGGAAGGAGCGGAAGGCTGAACCTGACGAACCCGTAGGTACCGAGCTTAAGGAGAACGGCGGCAAGCACGATACTTCCGGCGGTAGGCGCGTCGGTGTGCGCGTCCGGCAGCCACGTATGGAGCGGGAACATCGGCACCTTCACCGCGAAACCGAGGAAAAACGCTATGAAGATCCAGAACTGCAGGGCCGGCGCGAGCGGGTTCTGTAAAAGTATCGTGGAATCAAACGTATATACCCCGGTCAGCCTCCCGTGGTAGAAGTAGAGAGCGAGGATACCAAGGAGCATAAAGAGGCTGCCTATGAAGGTAAAGAGGAAGAACTTTATCGCGGAATAGAGCCTTCGAGCGCCGCCCCATACCCCGATTATGAATACCATCGGAATGAGGACCGCCTCCCAGAAGATGTAGAAGAGAAAGAAGTCCTGGGCCATGAACACCCCGAGTGAGGCCGTCTCCGTATAAAGGAAAAGGGCCATGTAAGCCTTTACCCGCGTCTTTATGTCGGTCCATGAGGCGAGTATGCAGAGGACCGTTATGAAGGTCGTAAGGAGCACAAGGAGAATGCTGATGCCGTCGACCCCCATGAAATAACTCATCCCGAAGCGCTCGATCCAGACGGCCTTTTCCACCCACTGTAATGAGGGGTTGGACGCGTCGAACGTAAAAGGCAGGATTAGCGACAAAAGGAAGGTCGCTACCGACACCCCGAGGGCTGCCCACTTTATCGCCTCGGTAGCTTCTTTATTGATGAAAAGTATTATAAGTGTAGCCCCCGCGGCCGGGAGGAACGTTATGAGCGTCAGTATGGGTATACCAGCTACCGTCATCTTACAACTCCTTTTGCCTGCTGGAGTGTAGCGACATCTTCCCTGGCGGCTTCCGCGCCAGATGCGCTCCGGGAGCCGTGCGTCTTCATCTTCTCGGCTATGTGGGCGGTTGATGCCGACGCAAGCCTCATGAAAGTCGACGGGTAGATCCCTATCCAGAGGATAAAGAGTATTATGGGGGATAGAGTTATTATCTCCCTTAAGTTAAGGTCCTTAAGAGACTGGTTCTCTTTTCTTGTGATCTTGCCGAATATGACCCGCTGGTACATCCAGAGCATGTAGGCGGCGCCTATTATTACTACGGTCAACCCGATGAGCGACGCTATGGTGCTAAACCTGAAAAGCCCCAGGAAGACAAGGAACTCCCCCACGAAACCGTTCGTACCGGGTAGCCCTATCGAGGAGAAGGTTATTATCATGAATAGGACCGAGTATACGGGCATGACCCTGGCGATGCCGCCGAAATCCGAGATCTGCCTCGTATGCCTCCTCTCGTAAATCATGCCGATTACGAGAAAGAGCCCGCCGGTAGAGATACCGTGGTTTATCATCTGGAGCACCCCGCCGTCGAGCCCCTGCTGGTTCATGGCGAATATGCCGGCGGTTATGACACCGAGGTGGCTTACGCTTGAGTAGGCGACGAGCTTCTTTACGTCCTGCTGAGCAAGGGCCAGGAACGCCCCGTAGGTTATGCCTATTATCGCGAGCGCCATTACAAGGGGCGTGAAGGCCCTGCTTGCGTCCGGCAGGAGAGGCAGATTAAACCTCAAAAAGCCGTATGTGCCCATCTTGAGTAGCACCCCTGCGAGGATTACGCTGCCCGCGGTAGGCGCCTCGACGTGCGCGTCCGGCAGCCAGGTGTGGAACGGGAATACCGGCACCTTTATGGCAAAACCGAGGAAAAAGGCGATAAAGACCCACCACTGGACGTTATATGGGTAGGTCACCTCGTAGAGCTTAAGTATATTAAACGTATAGTCCCCGGTGATGGACCCGTGGCCGTAGTAGAGAGCGATGATGCCTACGAGCATGAAAACGCTACCGAAAAGCGTATAGAGGAAGAACTTGATGTTCGCGTAAAGCCTCCTCTGCCCGCCCCAGACCCCTATGAGGAAGTACATCGGCACGAGCCCGACCTCCCAGAAGACGAAAAAGAGGATGAAGTCGAGGGACACGAAAACGCCTATCATCCCGGTCTCGAGCAGGAGCATATGGATCATATACTCCTTGACCCGTTCCTCAACGGCAGTCCATGAGCAGAGCACCGCAAGAATGGAAAGAAGCGTAGTAAGGAGCACCAGGAGAAGGCTTATGCCGTCCATACCGAGGAAATACTCTACACCCACCCCGGGTATCCAGTTCACCCGCTCGACGAACTGCATCTTGTAGGTCGAGGGGTCGAAATAGACGAGGAGGATGAGCGAGAGGACGAAGTTTATGAGCGTCGTCCCGAGGGCGACCGAGCGCAGCGCCTCCTTGTGCTCTCCGGAGATGAGAAAGAGTATTATCGCCCCGATGAGCGGGATGTATATGAGAAGCGAAAGTATCGGGAAGTGAAGCGCATTTTCTATCATAGCGACCGTTAGCCCTTATCTTCTAACCGAGAAGGATCCTTCCTATTAATATGATGACTCCCAGTATAAATACAAGGGCGTAGTTCTGAAGATACCCTGTCTGGAGCCTTCTCCAGACGCCGCTGTTGAACTCAACGAGTGTAGCGAAGGAATTTATTATGCCGTCGACGACATATATATCGAACTTGTGCGACACCCAGGCTATGAACCTCGTAAACCAACCAGCGCCGTTTACGAGCCAGTCGATAAACGACAGGTCGAACGACAGGCACGCCCTTGCAAGCCTCCTGGACGGGTCCACTATCAGGGCCCCGTATATCTCGTCGACGTAGTACTTGTTGTAAAGG
>DAIDBB010000355.1 GCA_027310325.1 bacterium
GGTCTACCCCGAAAACCCTTATGGAGATTCCAAATACGTTGACTCTTCCTCGATTAAAGCGGCCATCACGGGCCGGTGTATTATGCGAACGCAGACAATATCGATTCAAAGACCCTTACGCCATCGGTGGAGCCGAGTACCGGTTCGCAGGCCCTTTCAGGATGCGGCATCGTGCCCATCACGTTCCCACGGTCGTTCAATATTCCGGCGATATTGGCAAGTGAGCCGTTGGGGTTGGCTTCGTTTGATATGCTTCCTTCCGGGGAGCAGTACCTGTAGACGACCCTGTCGGTATCCTCAAGCCGCTTTATGGTATCGTCGTCGGCAAAATAATTTCCGTCCGCGTGGGCTATCGGGACGCTGAGAGTTTGCCCCCTTCTATACGCCCCTGTAAACGCCGACGAGTCGTTTTCGACCCTTAGGTTTACACGGCTGCAGATGAACTTTAGGCCCTTATTTCTCATGAGCGCCCCCGGAAGGAGCCCGGCTTCAGTCAATATCTGAAAGCCGTTACAGATGCCGAGCACAAGCCCTCCCCTCGCGGCGAACCTAATGACCTCGCTCATGACCGGGGAGAACCGGGCGATCGCGCCGGTCCTCAGATAATCGCCGTAGGAAAACCCGCCGGGCAGTATCACGCAGTCAAGGCCCTTAAGCGTAGTCTCCTTGTGCCAGACATATTCCGCTTCCTGGCCGAAGACGTGCTTTACCGCGTGATAGCAGTCATGGTCGCAGTTAGACCCGGGGAAGACGATTATTCCGAACTTCACTTTATCTCAATCCTGTAATTTTCTATTACCGTATTGGCCAGGAGCTTTTCGCACATCTCTTTAAGGCGGGACTCCTCCTCTTTCATCGACTTCCCGTCAAGCTCCAGCTCCATGAACTTGCCTACTCTAACGTCCCGCACCTCGTCGAAGTTCATCGACTTCAATGCACCCATAACGGCCTTGCCCTGCGGGTCGAGGACCCCATTTTTAAGGGTAACGTAGACTTTAGCCTTCATGATGTTTTTATTCCCTTTTTCTAAGAAATCTAAGTCGAGCGACAGGTTCTTCCTACGCCAGGACCTTCCGAAGGACTTCCTGATACGCCTCCTCGACCTTTCCGAGGTCGCGCCTGAACCTGTCCTTGTCCATCTTTTCCTTCGTGGTCTTGTCCCAGAGCCTGCATCCGTCCGGGGTTATTTCGTCCCCGAGAAGGACCTTCCCGTTGTGTACGC
>DAIDBB010000356.1 GCA_027310325.1 bacterium
GGGCAGAATGCGGCGGTTATAGATCCTCTCTATGCTCTTTAGCTGGCTCGGTTTAAGCCCCAGGAGATTTCCATGGACCTGTGCTATAAATTCCTCCTCAATAACCGGGATAACGTCATTAATTATATCATACGAACGCCCAAAAACAACGGCAATGATTTGACTGAAAGTCTGTTTTTTGGTTATTATTATCGATGAATAAAGCGGCTTAAAAAACTCTTAAGAGGCCCTATGGCAAAAGAATACAGGATACTCATTAACGGCAAGTGGAGGACGACGGACAGGGAACTTAAGGTCACTAACCCCTATGATAATAGCGTCGTCGGCGTGACCTGGCTCGGGGGAGAAAAAGAGCTTGATGAAGCGGCCGATGCGGCAAGTCTCGCTTTCGAAACCATCAAGGGATATCCTTCTTACAGGAAAGCCGAAATCCTTCAGAAGGTCGTCCAGGGACTCAAAGACAGGCAGGAGGAACTCGCCCGGACGATAACGCTTGAGGCCGGTAAACCGATAAATGATTCAAGGGGAGAGGTAAAAAGGGCGCAGATAACATTTCAGATTGCCCTTGAAGAAGCCAGGCGGCAGGAAGGGACGGTCCTGCCGCTCGACTTAATGCCCGGCGCCGAGGGCAGGACCGGCATCGTAAGAAGGTTCCCCATCGGGCCGGTATTGGGCATTACTCCATTTAATTTCCCTCTTAACCTCGTAGCGCACAAGATCGCTCCGGCCATGGCGTGCGGAAATCCCATAATCCTTAAGCCCGCGTCAAAGACCCCCCTTTCGGCCATTATTCTTGGAGAGATAATAACCGGGGCCGGTTGGCCGGACGGAGGGGTCAACATCGTCCCTTCTTCCGGAAGGGACGCGGAAAGGCTCCTTTCGGACGAAAGGATAAAAAAGATAAGCTTTACGGGCAGCGCTCAGGTGGGCTGGAGACTTAAGACCAACGCAGGCCGGAAAAAGATAACGCTTGAGCTCGGCGGAAACGCCGGGGTCATAGTCCATGATGACGCCGACATCGAATACGCGGCCAAAAGATGCGCTACCGGGGCGTTCTCATACGCGGGCCAGATATGCATTTCGGTGCAGAGGATATACGTCCAGAAGGACATCTTCGAGAAGTTCAAGGGTATATATATAGAAAATTGCAGGAACCTCAAGCTCGGGGACCCGCTCGATGAGTCTACGAACGTGGGACCGATGATAGAGGAAGAGGCAGCCGTAAGGACCGGGGCCTGGGTCGATGAGGCGATAAAGGACGGGGCCAAACTCCTTCTCGGCGGCAAAAGATCGGGCAATCTCTTCGAGCCGACCGTTCTAACGAATACAAGGCGGTCGATGAAGGTCTGCGGGGAAGAGGTCTTTGCCCCTGTAGTGACCCTTGAGCCTTACAGTTCGTTCGGCGACGCGGTAGGCGAGGTCAACAGCGGACTTTATGGTCTTCAGGCCGGTGTCTTTACAAGGGACATCGGGAGGATCTTTTACGCGTATGAGCGTCTTGATGTCGGCGGGGTAATAGTAAACGATGTCCCGACCTTCCGGGTGGACAGCAT
>DAIDBB010000359.1 GCA_027310325.1 bacterium
CTAAAAGGAGGAAGAGCCATGACTCATCAGCAGTATATCATATCCAGGAAGACCAACATACTTGAGCTTGGGCGTACACTCGGGAATATCTCGGATGCCTGCAGAAAGCTCGGTGTCAGCCGCACCCACTATTACGACATCAAGAAAACCATAGAGGAAGAAGGGCTTCAAGGGCTTCTGGAGAAATCCCGGAAGGCTCCCAGGATCGGCAACAGGGTAGCCCCGGAGATCGAGCAGAAGGTGCTGGATTACTCTCTTGAGTATCCAACCCAAGGGCAGGTACGGGTTGCCAACGAGCTTAAGAAGCAGGACTTTCAGGTCAGCGCCGGCGGGATAAGAAGCATCTGGTTGCGGCACAAGATCGAAACGAAGGGGCTAAGGCTCAAACGTCTTGAGAAGTGGGCAGCAGAGAACGCCGGTATCCTTACGGAGTCCCAGATACAGGCCCTTGAGGCCGCAAAGGAGGAAGCTGAGGTCCACGGAGAGATAGAGAGCCCTCATCCGGGCTTCCTTCTTGCCCAGGATACCTGCTACATAGGCTATATAAAAGGCATAGGGCGGCTCTATCAGCAAACTGGCATAGATACCCATGCAAACATAGGCTTCGCCAAGGTCTATACGGACAGGACTTCCCTTACAGCTGCCGATTTTTTAAATGACAAGGTCCTGCCCTTCTACGACGAGCATGGGATAAATGTCCTTCGCATCCTGACTGACCGCGGCCCTGAGTACTGCGGTCGCACTGACACGCACTCCTACGAGCTCTTTTTGCACCTGAACGGGGTTGAGCACACTAAAACAAAGCCCCGGCATCCGCAAACCAATGGGTGCGTCGAGAGGCTTAATCAGACGGTACAAGAGGAGTTCTACAAGGTGGCTTTCCGCAAGAAGCTCTACAAGAGCCTTGAAGAGATACAGGCCGACCTCGATACCTTTATGGCTTGGTATAACGCCGAGCGCACTAACCAAGGCCGGTACTGCCAGGGACGGACCCCGCTACAGACCTTCCTGGACGGCCTTGAACTCTATGAGCAGTATGTCTATGAAAATCCTGTGGACGAAAAGGAGGTGATGATGTAGACTTAGAAGTGCCTTAACCGGGAGACCGACTGTAAGCGCAAATATCGTTCAGGGCACATTAACGTGAATAAATCAGAGCTTCCCTAAGTGATTCTGATAAATTCGAGCCATTGCGGAAGTAAAGGTAAAGACCGACAAGATATGCGCCCACACTCTGGCTCACTGTTCGTTTGAGGTATATTATACCGATATAGATGAATTTGTAATAAATCTGGAAGGCCTCCTCTGTGAAAACAATATTAAAAATATTATTCACTTTATTTTTTATCTTCATCGCAGGTGAGGTCCATGCCTGGAGATGCACATCTACTACAACAGGCGTTAATTTCGGTAATTATGATATTTTTCAGACCATTCAGACCAAATCGACCGGGTCAATCACAGTAACCTGTACTCAGACTACAAATAACGTCACTGTCAGTATGAGTCAGAGCTCCAATTCTGGTGTTTTTGATCCGAGAGAAATGAAAAAATTGGGAGGGACGGATCTTTTGAATTACAATCTATTTATCGATTCGTCAATGCTTAATGTATGGGG
>DAIDBB010000401.1 GCA_027310325.1 bacterium
GCCCTCGAGTACCTGTCGTTCCCCTCGGAGTCCGCGGGAGCGGTCTTGCCGAACTCGAGCCTAACTATATTGTTCGGGTGCCTTGAATAAAGGTCATCCTGGAGCTTGGGCGAGATGACGTCATAGGGAGGGGCCATGACCTTGCTCATGTCACCGATTTTTTCAGTATTGAATAGGACGCCTCTGAACGGAAGTATATCTGACATAACTCTCTTTGGATACCTTAAATTTAATGGATGAATAAAATACTATTTCTTAAAAGCCTTTGTCAATGGGTTCAAGGCCTGAAACCTTCCAGGACGGTAAAAACCGCAGGGATATCATGCCTTCAGCGACTCCAGAAACTTTTTTTTGCACTCTTCGCCGCAAAAATAATAGACCCTGCCGCCCTCGCTTACGCTTACGGAGGTAGCTACTGGTATATAGCGCTTGCATACCTGGTCAAACACCATCTCCTCGCTCGCCTTTACCGGCGGCCCCCCGTTTTCTTTCTCCCGGGGCCAACGGACGGTCACTACGGAGATTGAAGACTTTATGACCCGGTATGCCAGGTAAACAAGGATAAGAAATATTATGGTCTTCAAGTATGTCCCTTAAGCCTTCTTACCCCTTTTTTATCGGGAAGGGCCTCGACGAGCTCGGACACCCTTTTTCCCAACAGCGGATGGACGAAATCCGGCGCTATTTCAGCCAGCGGCACCAACACAAAGGCCCTCTGGTGCGCATAGGGGTGCGGTATCGCGAGACCTTCTTCTTCAATGACCTCGTCTCCATAGAAGATTATATCAAGGTCTATCAGTCTCGGCCCCCAGCGGACCGGTTGGGGCTTTCTTCCCATCTCTATCTCTATCGATTTCAGAAATCCGAGGAGAGCCCCAGGAGGGAGCCCGGTCCGGACTTCTATGACCGAATTTATAAACGCACCCTGCCCTGCTACACCCCAGGGCTCGGTCTCGTAAAAGGAGCTCGACCTTATTAAAGTCACCTTGCCTTTCTCGGACGTAACGAGATCCGCGGCCCTGCGGCAGTTTTCAAGCCTGTTGCCGAGGTTGGAGCCGATCGCGATAAATACCCTCTTACCGATCACTTTTCGCGGCGTTTTAGAACTCCAGTTCGAGGCCCTTAAGCCTTCTTTTCATCTCTTCTATCACCCTGAACTCGTCCTCCTTGTCCTTGGCGATGAAGGTCGCGGAGAACCTCAAGTACCGTCCCACGTCATCCCATGGAACGGTAGAGATGTGCGCTTCTTTTATAAGATACCCGGAGACTTCTTCGGCGTTCTTGAAGACCGCCGACTTTGCAGACTTCGGCGCGTTGACATAAAGATAAAAGGACCCCTTCGGCATAGCCGCCGGAAACCCGCAGTAGTTGAGCGCGTCCACCATGAGCTTTAGCCTTCTTTTGTACTTTAAGGCTATCTTCTCCGTTATCTCGGGATGTTCGAGGGCGTATACGCCTGCCTTCTGTATGGCGATGAACTGCCCGGAGTCGTAATTGTCCTTCACATGCGCGAACGCGCTTATGACCTTCTCATTTCCCGCGACGAAAGCGAGTCTCCAGCCCGTCATGTTAAAAGCCTTGGAAAACGAGTGTATCTCTACGCCGACTTCCTTTGCGCCCGGTACCGAGAGAAAGCTCAGGGGCTGCCCCTCGAAAGAAAGGGCGGCGTAGGCAGCGTCATGGACCACGACGATCTTATTCTTTCTGGCGAATTCGATTACCTTTTCAAAAAACCCCAGGGTTGCCGCCGCGCCCGTCGGGTTATTGGGGTAATTGATGTAAAGGAGCTTGGCGCCCTTAAGGTCTTTCGAGTCTATGCCGTCAAGGTCCGGTAGAAAACCGTTCTCCTGGCGCAGCGGCAGTTTTACGACGCGCCCGCCGTTCCACTCCGTATGCGTCGCCATAATGGGGTACCCAGGGACGGTCATGAGCACGCCGTCGTTCTGGTTTATGAAGGCGTCCGGTATCATCGCAAGGGCGGGCTTTGAGCCTATCGAGTGTATTATCTCTTTCGCAGGGTCTATCCCGGCGACACCGTATACCTTCTCAAGGTACTTCGCGGCCGATTCCTTCAGCTCCATGATGCCGTTATCGGCATAGCCGCGGTTCTCAGGCTTGGCGCATTCATGCTTAAGGGCCTCGACCACAAGCGGAAAGGCCATCTCGTCCGGCTCGCCAACGCCGAAATCAAGAAGCTCCGTATTGGGGCTTCTTCTCCGCGCCTCGGCCTTCGCCCTTTTTATCTTCTCGAACTTATAGATCTTCGTCTCCTTCCCAAAGGAACTCCCCCCTATCCTTTTGGCGAAAAGACCCTGTATGTAGCTCTCGGACATCCTGCCGTTACCTCCTTGCCTTTCCTTCGGTATATTAGGCGCGCGCCGCTACCGTATTTATCAGGCTACCTATCCCGTCTATGCGTACTTCGACCGTATCCCCAGGCTTCATCTTTCCGACCCCCGACGGGGTCCCTGTAGTTATT
This sequence comes from bacterium, assembly GCA_027310325.1. Taxonomy (GTDB): domain Bacteria; phylum Desulfobacterota; class GWC2-55-46; order GWC2-55-46; family GWC2-55-46; genus JAKAIQ01. Next base: position 2,480 of record DAIDBB010000401.1, read on the forward strand.
ATGTCCCCCGGCAGAAGCGTCATAACGTAAGAGACGAAGCTCAAAAGCTCGTATACGTTAAATATCATGTCGCTCGTGGAGGTATCCTGCCTCTTTTCCCTATTAAGGTAGGTCTCGATCCTCGCGTTAAGGGGATCAAGTCCGGTCTCTATCCACGGGCCGACGCACGCGAAGGTGTCAAACCCCTTCGCCCTCGTATACTGGATGTCCTTACCCTGAAGGTCCCTTGCAGTGACGTCGTTAAAACACGCGTACCCGAGTATATAGTCCCTTGCCCTCTCGACCGGGACGTCCTTGGCCTTCCTGCCGATTACAAGGGCGAGTTCGCCCTCGTAGTCGACCCTGCGAGACATGTGCGAAGGATATATGATCGAGTCCCCCGGGCCTATGACGGCGGTAGAGGGCTTAAGGAAGATCATCGGCTCTTCGGGGAGCGGCTTATTGAACTCCGCGGCATGTGCCTTGTAATTAAGCCCTATCGCCACTATCTTCGTAGGCCTTGCCGGCGAAAGAAGACCGACAGAGGAGAGCTTTCTGGAGCTGGCGCCCTTCGTTAATTTCCTTATTTCATCCGCGTCACCCGGCGGCTGAGGAAACTTTTCTTCGACCCCGTAAACCGCCTCTTCTTCGATAACGCCCAGAAAAATCTTGTTTTCAGCAGAAAACCTGCAGATCCTCAACGCAAACCCCTTTTTTTAAGAACGTCCGTCAACCATCGCCTTTATCTTAAGGCGTAGCGCGTTTATCTTTATGAAACCTTCAGCGTCCTTCTGGTTGTAGACGGTGTCTTCCTCGAAGGTTGCGAAGTCCGGATGATAGAGCGACCTGGCGGCCTTCCTTCCGGCTACCGTCGCGCTGCCCTTGTAGAGTTTTATCCTGGCGGTTCCCGTTACCCCGGATGTCGCTTCATCTATGAGCTTCTGCATGGCGACCCTCTCGGGCGAGTACCAATAGCCGTAATAGACGAGCTCGGAATAGCGCGGGATGAGGCTGTCCCTTAAATGGAGCAGTTCCCTGTCCATTGTTATTGACTCAACGGCCCTCCTTGCCGCGTGGAGTATCGTGCCGCCCGGGGTCTCGTACACGCCGCGGGACTTCATCCCCACATAGCGGCTTTCGACCATGTCGGCCCTTCCGATGCCGTGCTCGCCGCCGAGCTCATTGAGGCTTGCGAGGAGCTTTGCGGGCGACATCTTCTTTCCGTTTATGGAGACCGGGTCTCCACCCTTGAACCCGATATCTATGTAAACTGGCCTGTCCGGTGCCTTTTCCGGGGAGACCGTAAGGACATACATGTCTTCGGGAGGCTCGGCCCACGGGTCTTCAAGGATGCCGCCCTCAAAGCTTATATGAAAAAGGTTCCTGTCCGAGCTGTAAGGCTTGGCCTTCGTGACGGGTACGGGTATCCCGTGCCTCTCGGCGTACTCGACGAGATCAGCTCTCCCCTTCATATCCCACTCGCGCCACGGGGCTATGACCTTTATGTGCGGGTCTATCGAATAATACGTTAGCTCGAACCTTACCTGGTCGTTTCCCTTGCCCGTTGCGCCGTGCGCTACACCATCGGCGCGCATCGAACGGGCTATCTCCATCTGGGCCTTTGCTATGAGGGGCCTGGCTATGGATGTACCGAGAAGATAAGTGCCTTCGTAAACGGAGCCTGCGCGAAGCATCGGGAAGACGAAGTCCTTCACGAACTCCTCTCTAAGGTCCTTTATGAATATACGCTTGGCCCCGGTCCTCAGGGCCTTTTCTTTCAGGCCCTTAAGCTCCGAGCCCTGGCCGATATCCGCGGAAAAGGCGATTACCTCGCAGTTATACCGCTCTATAAGCCACTTTATGATAACAGATGTGTCGAGCCCGCCGGAATAAGCCAGAACTACCCTTTTAATATCGCCCATCTCATCTCCTTTTTATTCCCGGAAACAATCATGTCGCCTCCGACATCAGGCGCTCAAGTATCGCTTTCTGTATATGAAGCCTGTTTTCAGCCTGGTCCCATACGGCCGAGTTGGCGCCTTCAAGGACCTCAGCCGTTATCTCTTCTTCCCTGTGGGCGGGCAGGCAGTGCAGCACCATGGCATCTTTTTTCGCGAGCCCAAGCACCCTTGAATTTATCTGATAGCCTTTAAAGGCCTTAGCCCTCTTATCTTTCTCTTCCTCCTGCCCCATCGAGGCCCATACGTCGGTATTTAAGACATCAGAGCCCGCCGCGGCCTCGTCCACGCCTTGCGTAAGGCGTATATTCGGGTTAAGGGCCTTTGCTCTCGATAAAACAGCGGGGTCAGGGAAGTATCCATCAGGGCAGGCCAAAGTAAGCTCGAACCCGAGGAGCCCGGCGGCGTCTATCCATGAGTTGGCCATGTTATTGCCGTCGCCTATCCACGATACCTTGAGCCCACCGTACCCCCCCTTCTTTTCCACTATGGTCAGCACGTCCGCCAGCACCTGGCACGGGTGGTGGAGGTCGGTAAGCCCGTTTATAACAGGCGCAGTCGCGTAACTGGCGAACTCCTCTATTATCTCATGGCCGAACGTCCTTATGACGACCCCGTCGACGTAGCGCGACATCACCCGTGCCGTATCCTTTATAGGCTCGCCGCGGCCAATCTGCGAGTCCTTCTGGCTGAGGAAAATTGCGTTACCTCCGAGCTGGTACATGGCCGTCTCGAAGGAGACCCTTGTCCTTGTTGAGGACTTCTCGAAGATGAGGCCCAGGACCTTACCGAGAAGCGGACGGTGGGGTATCCCCTTTTTATGTCGCTCTTTCAAAGAGGCCGCCCTGTCGAGGAGGCTATCTATGTCATCTTTTTTTAGATCAAATATCGTAAGAAGATTCATCAAGATACCGTTTCCCGCATGACGCAAAGCATTTATTTTTTTGTTAAACCGGCAAAGACCCCGCTTAAGATACCTATCATCTCGTCGATCTCTTCTTTTGTAACCGTAAGCGCGGGTATGAACCTCAATATCTTCTCGCCGACGCAATTAATAAGGAGCCCCTTAGAGAGGCTTTCCTTTACTATCTCAGGCCCCGGGGCTTCGAGTTCCATGCCGATTATAAGCCCCTTGCCCCGCACCTCTTTAATGAAAGGGAACTCCTTTTTTAGACCCTCAAGCCTTTCAACGAGGTAATGGCCGGACCTGCGGCAGTTATCGAGCACCCCTTCTTCAAGTATGGTCTTAAGCGCCGCAATACCGGCTGAAGTGGCAAGGGGATTGCCGCCGAAGGTCGACGCGTGGGAGCCTGGAGTGAAGGCCGCGGCGACCTCATCGGTAGCCAGCATCGCGCCTATGGCTACACCTCCGGCGAGCCCCTTCGCGAGCGTCATTATATCCGGAGTTACTCCTTCGTGCTCATAGGCAAAGAGTTTTCCGGTCCTGCCGAACCCGACCTGTATTTCATCAAATATTACGAGTGCGCCCACTTTCCTTGCGGCCGCTTTAAGGCCCTTCAGATACCCCTTCGAGGGCACGTTGACCCCGCCTTCACCCTGGATCGGCTCTACCATTATTGCGGCGGTCTTCGCGTTGACGGCTTTTCCAAGGGCATCGAGGTCGTCAAAGGGCACGTAGGTGAATTTCTCGAGGAGCGGTTCGAAGCCGGCCTGGAACTTCTTCTGCCCTGTAGCGGCAAGCGCCCCTAAGGTCCTGCCGTGAAAGGACTTCTCCATAGTTATGATCTGGAACCTTTCCTCCCCCTTAACGCTAAAGTACTTCCTCGCAAGCTTTATAGCCGCTTCATTGGCCTCGGCCCCGGAGTTGCAGAAAAAGACCTTGTCGGCGAACGAATTCCCGGTAAGTAGCGAAGCTAGAATTGACTGCGGCCCTATATGGTATAGGTTAGATATGTGTATGAGCTTATCTGCCTGGTCTTTTAACGCCTTGACCACGTTAGGGTGGGAGTGCCCCAGATTGCAGACCGCAAGCCCCGACGTAAAATCGAGGTAGACCCTGCCGTCCGCGTCCCAGACCCTTCTCCCATCGCCCCTTACGATGGCGACGGGAAAACGGTTATAGGTGTTCATGACGTGCTTTGAAGTAAGCTCTATTATTTCGCTGTTCGACACCAGGCCGTCCTCCTTCGATAACTACACTACCAGGACCGCTATTTCTTAAGCCCTATCGCTGTACCGACCCCGGCGTCCGTAAAGACCTCAAGGAGCACGGC
>DAIDBB010000402.1 GCA_027310325.1 bacterium
ACCTTTAACCTTACGTCGCGCCCCGTTGTGTCGAGCTCCCTGAAGACGTCTGAGGCAAGCTCCGCCATGTCTATTTCCTCGAACATTATCTCGCGGCGCGAGAGGCGAGCGAGGTCCAGGAGGTCCCGGATAAGTTTGCCCATCTTCTGGGCGTTGCCGCGCACGGTGTCGAGGAACTGTCTGCCCTCGGCGTCGACCTTGTCGTAATAATACTTGAGGAGCATCCCCGAGAAGCCGTCTATAATACGAAGCGGGGCGGAAAGGTCGTGGGCGAGCGAATAGTCGAAGGCCTCGAGCTCCCTGTTTATGGCCTCCAGCCGGGTGACGTTATTTTTAAGCTCCTCATTCAGTTTTCCGGCCTCTTCCTCCGCCCTCTTCCTCTCCTGTACCTCGAATGCAAGGAGCTTGTTCGTCGCGGTAAGCGCGGCGGTCCTTTCCTCGATCATCTCTTCGAGGCTCTCGCGGTACCTGGCGAGCTCGGCCTCAGCGCCCTTCTTTTTTTCCCTCATCTCCATCGATTCGATGGCGAAGGAGATGTCCGCGGCCAGCGAATCGAGGAGCTTTATCCTCTCGGCGTCGAAGAAATGGGGCTCATCCGCGTAGAGGGTAAACGCCCCGATGACTTTTTTCCCCACGCGCATCGAGACCTTGAGCGGGAACGCCGCCGAGGAGCGGTAGCCGCGCCTTTTCGCCTCTTCCCTCCAAGGGGCCATCCTGGGGTCGGTCGCGAAGTCGTCGCATATGCAATGCCTGCCTTCCCTTACGGCCGAACCCGTGGGCCCGCGGCCCGACGGGACGTCCGCGGTCGAGACCTTTAGCCTTTCCAGATACCCCTCGTTCACTCCGAAGTGCGCCACGGGCCTTACCAAGGAAGTAGCGGGGTCGACGAGTCCCACCCACGCCATCCTGAAAAGCCCTTCTTCAACGGCTATCCGGCAGGCCCTCTCGTAGAGCTCCGGCGGGGCCGAGACGCGGACGATAGCCTCGTTTATCTTGCTAAGTATGGAATAGAGACCGTTAAGCCTTAATACCCTCTCTTCGGCCCGTCTCCTTTCCTGGACCTCGGTCCGCAGCGCCGTGTTGGACGTAAGGAGCCTCGCGGTCCTTTCCTGGACTCTTAGCTCGAGCTCGTCCCTTGTCCTTCGGAGCTCCTCTTCGGATTTTTTCCGTTCCGTTATGTTGAAGCCGATGCCGACTATATACGGCTTATTGTCGATGGCGACGCTGGAGGCGCTGTAATGGTGCGGGACCTTCCTGCCGTCCTTTGTAAGAAGCGGCACCTCGGACTCGGCGTGCCCCGTTTTTATGCACTCTTCCACCTTGCGTGCGATGATGTCCTTCTCCTCGGCCGTCTCGAAGAAATCACGCGGGTTCATGGCGGAGATCTCTTCGGATGAATAGCCCGTGACCGTCTCGAGGTTCCTGTTCCATCTTATGAACTTCCCGGTCCAGTCGAAAAGGTAGAATATGCCGGGGAGGCTTTCTATGAGGCCTTCCGTGAATTTTTTCTCTTCGAGGAGCTTTTTTTCGGCCTCCTTGCGCCTCGTTATGTCCCTTACGATAGACCACTTCCCGGCGGGCCTGCCGGATTCGTCCCTTATGAGCCAGCCCCTGACGGAAACCGGGAATACGGTCCCGTCCTTTCTTATGTATTCCTTTTCGTACTCGCCGGAGTATCCCCGGGCGAGTATCTGTTTTTTCTCTATTTCGGCTTCCTGCCTGTGCCACTTGCGCGGCGTTAGCTTCTTGAAGTTGAGGCCCTTCGCCTCTTTTTCCGTGTAGCCCAGCATGTCGAGGTACGCCCGGTTGCAGTCGAGGATATTGCCTTTGAGGTCGTTTCGGACTATCCCGTCCCGTATCGACTCGTATAGTCCCCGGAACTTCCTCTCCGACTCCTCGACGAGCCTCTCGGCGTGCCTGCTCTCGAAGTTTTCAACGACCCTCCAGACGCCTTCGCTCTTTACAAGGGCGGACCTGTGGCTTGAGACGACGTCGATTATCTCCGAAGCCCCGCACTTCGCGAGGCTGTAGGTGCAGAGGACGAGAATCCTCTGTCCTTCCACCGCCCCGTTTATTGCGTTCTCATACTCATGGAAGCCAGACCAGTCCTTTTTTTCGAGCCATGCCGTGTCGCCGGTGACCCTGGCGCCGTCATAGCCCCTGGCGAGCGCCTTTTTAAGCTTGGCGCTCCAGCCGTTAAGGACCCTCGACATGTTGAAAGAGCCGCCCTTCAGGTACCATTCGGTATGAGGGAATACCTCGAGCTGGCCCTTCTTCAAGTATCGGTCCGCGTCGGGCACGGTTTTTTTCAGGGAGTTTACGGCTTCTTCGACCGTAAGGACGGGAGATGTCACCCAGACAGAGAATTCATTTCTCCGCAGGCCGGCCTTTATGAACGGGACTACGACTTTAAGGAGGTCTTCCTTTGTCTGGTAGAACTGGCAGAGGTGCGCGCCCCACGGGACGTCGCCAACCGCGCGCAGCCCCGTCTTTCTCAATTCCTTTTCCATGGCTCCCCTTCTTTCGATTGCAAATTTGTCCGCGGAAAATTTTTGCAAGGAATTACCGGGTGAATCTTTTCAGAGGGTAAATTTAGGGGTATGACTAATTGTAATATTTATCCGGGGCCTCTTTCAATCGTTTTCTATATGCTATGGGCTTTTCAGTGGGCTACCGGGGTCGAAGGGCTTTCCGGAAAAATATCACCTCTATGTCTGCATCCATCACCCGCCACACGCCCATAGACACCTCCCGGTCGAGCTGAAGCGGGGCCCACCCGGCGAAGCCGGCGAATACCCTGAACTCGGCCCCCGCGTCGCCTGCGCCTTTAAGGACGTCTTCGCTCGTGCTCACGTAGACGTCCTTCAATACCCGGCCCGCTCCTTTTACCTCTTTTTCCGACCTGAGAAGGATGAAGACCTCATCCGTCCCGACGGGGCCTCCGAGGAACAGCGCGCCGTCCCGTTTTTTGAAACCCGCGTAGTCGAACGCCTGCGATAGCTTCACGGGGGTCGGCCTGTTTATGATAAGGCCGGCCGCGCCCCGCATGCCGTAGTCGACGAGAAGGATTATCGTCCCCGAAAACCTCGGGTCGGTCATCGAGGGCGAGGCGACGAGGAATTTGCCTTTCGATAGGCGCGCGTCAGGGGTCTGGATATGGGGGTGCGAGGGAGGGAGCGGCATGTAGTCCGCCCATGACGGGGCGGCAGTGAATAAAAGGAGCGTAATGACGGCGAGCAGGGCCCTTAACATCATAACATGGGTATTATAGCATTTCAGCCCGGCGGAGCGCCTTATAAAGTCATCTCCTCGATTCCTTCGCAAGCTCTGCCTTGAACCCCTGGGCGGAAGGAGGGGCCTTTGCTGCCCCGGAGAATATCTCATCGGGCGTGATGGACTGTCCGTAAAAAGACGCGTTCGCCTTATTGTCTATCTCAATGGACGACCCGGCTATGGCGACCCCGGCAAAGAGGCCGCGGCTGCGCGAGTATGAATATATCTCGGCCTTGAGCTGGATGTCGGTAGCGGCCTCGGCCTGGCGTCCCACGGGCCCGGCGGCAACCGACGCGTCGGCCCCGAGCGTGACCTTCCCCTTAGTTACGCCCTCTATCCCCCTTCTGGTCTTGAAGACGAGTATTATGTCGGTCGACTCGGCCCCTATCTGGTAGCCAACGGACCCTCCGGCGATGGTCACAAACGTTGGGTCGCTCCAATCGCCGTTTTTGCGCACTGCAAGGAGACCCTTGCCATACCTGCCGCCAGCTATGAAGCCGAACTTTATCACATTAGGCAGCACCGCAACGCCGTACGCGCCCTCGAGGAGCGCGGGCGGTATGGCCTTCTCCGGCATCGCCGAGACCTCTTTGAGGACGAGGGTAGCCTCCTCGGCCTTTTTTACCTCTTCGCTTTCCGCGGCCCCTGCCTCATGGGCGAAAAGCCCCAGGAGCAGAGCGCATACGCATATGAAAATATTTATCTTCACCATTATCTTCCTCGTAACCTGTTCCCGCCTCATCTTTTCCTTGAGATAGCCGGTAAGCCTGCCGAGATAGCCGTTCTTCCTTATCGCCCCTTTCGCGATAAGCGCCTTTTTACCTGGGATGTGGCGGGTCGTAGCGAGGTCTTTTAGCCTTCCGGCTCCGAAGATTATGCGCGTTGGCAGATAGAAGCAGAAGTCGAGGTTCATGGATGCTCCCGGTTGCTTTTTTACCTTAATCTTAATATAGAAGAGCCAATCCGGCCTGTCAAGGAAACGGGCGGGCTCCCATTCAATCGTAGTGGCGCGAAACCGAATTTTCTGCTATATTCCTTCCATGAGTCTAAAGCCGGTCCGGTCCATCCTTGAGAGACTCTTCCTCGCAGTCCTTCTTCTGACCCTTTCAGCATGCGCAGCCGGACATATCCAGCCAGCCGAACCCGGGTGGACCGAAAGGGGGGTAGCTTCGTGGTACGGGAGCGACTTTAACGGCAAGCCCACGGCAAGCGGCGAAACCTATAACATGTACGCCTATACCGCGGCGCACAAGGACCTGCCCCTTGGCTCGGTCGTGAAGGTCACGAACCTCGAGAACGGCAGGCACACCAGGGTCGTCATAAACGACAGGGGGCCGTTCGTCGCGGGACGCATAATAGACCTGTCGTATTCTGCCGCTAAACAGATCGGTATAACCGCATCCGGCACGGCCATCGTAAGGATAGAGCTCCTCGGCAGGGAGTCAAGATACGTCCGCGAGGTCAGCATCCAGGACTCAGGGACGGGTGAGTATACGGTACAGCTAGGGGCCTTTGTAGAAAGGGATAACGCCGAAAGGCTAAAGACAGTCCTCGGTTGGAAGCACACGGGCGCGTACATAATGAAGGCCGAGGTCTCTGGAAAGACCTTCTTCAGGGTGAGGATAGGAAGGAGCAGGACAAAGGACGACGCGATGGGGCTTGCGCGACTTCTCGCCGACGAGGGCTACCCCGTCATGGTTTTGAGGGAGTGACAGCGTGGAAACCACTTTGGGACGGCAGGTCCCGGCAGCCTGGGGTACAATATAACTATGGGAAAATCCGATAAAAAAAGTCTGAAGGCCGCCCAGGGGTCTGCTCCCGGGGGCGCCGGCGCGCTTCTATCGATCCTCCACGATATCATGGCGGAGTCGGGGTGCATACCGAAGGAGAGGATACCGGAGATAGCCGGCAAGCTTAACCTGTCGCAGGCTGAGGTCTACGGCGCGATAAGCTTTTACAGGGACTTCCGCATGACCCCGCCTGCAAGGCACGTCATACGCGTCTGCCAGGCCGAGAGCTGCATGTCGAGGGGGGCCAAGGAACTGAATAGTTATCTGGAAACGAGGCTCGGGATAAAGCAGGGTTCAGCCACACCGGACAACAGGTTCTCCGTAGAGCCCGTCTACTGCTTCGGCAACTGCGCCGCGTCGCCGTCGGTAATGATAGACGGTAAGCTCTACGGAAGGGTGGACGCGGAAACGCTTAAAGAGATACTCGATGCCATCAAGGATTAAAATGACTAAAAAGGTCTACATACCTGCCGACACCTCGGCCCTCTCCCTCGGGGCTGACGAGGTCGCCGGAAAGTTCCAACGCCTCGCCAGGAAAAGGGGCGTTCAGGTGGAAGTTGTGCGTAACGGCTCGCGCGGGGCGTTCTCGCTTGAACCCCTTGTAGAGGCGGAGACCCCGGAAGGCCGGGTTGCGTGGGGGCCTGTTGCTCCCGGAGACGCTGAAACGGTATTCGATAGCGTCGTCGGTAACGGCGAACACCCGCTCTTTCTCGGGCCCGTAGAAAATATCCCATACCTTAAAGACCAGACGAGAATAACCTTTAAAAGGGTTGGTCTTATTGACCCCCTTTCAATGGACGATTATATCAAACATGGAGGCCTTGAGGGGCTGAAGAAGGCCCTCGAAATAACCCCCGTGGAGATAGTAGCCAAGGTCACGGCCTCGGGGCTAAGGGGCCGCGGAGGCGCGGCGTTCCCCACCGGGATAAAGTGGGAGACTGCCATGAAGGCCGCATCCCCGATTAAATACGTCGTCTGCAACGCGGACGAGGGGGACTCCGGATCTTTTTCGGACAGGATGCTCATGGAGGGCGACCCTTTCTCCCTTATCGAGGGGATGATCATAGCTTCACTTGCGATAGACGCTACCGAAGGCTACGTCTATTTGAGGTCGGAGTACCCGTACGCGAGGGAGACGTTCTCAAAGGCCATAGAAGCGGCCTATGAGAAGGGGCTCCTCGGAGAAAAGGTTTTGGGGAGCAAAAAGAGGTTCGACCTTTATCTTGTCGTAGGGGGAGGGAGCTACGTCTGCGGCGAGGAGACGGCGCTCCTTGAGAGCCTGGAGAACAGGCGCGGCATGGTAAGGCCCAGGCCGCCGGTGCCCGCGGTAAGCGGCCTTTTCCGCAGACCCACCATCTTGAATAACGTCATAACCTTCGGCGCAGTTACAAATATATTCGAGAAAGGCGCGGACCATTATAAAAAATTAGGCGTAGGAAAATCCGTTGGGACGCTCCCGTTCCAGCTCTCGGGCAACGTCAAAAGGCCGGGCCTTGTCGAAGCTCCCCTCGGCATCAATCTTAAGGACCTCATTTACGGCTTCGGCGGAGGCTCCGCAACAGGCCGGCCCGTAAAGGCCCTTCAGATAGGCGGGCCGCTCGGGGCTTACTTTCCGGCTTCACGGATCGAGAAGATGAAGCTTTCTTACGAGGACGTCGCCGCAAATGGCGGCATACTCGGCCACGGCGGGATAGTCGTATTCGACGACAAAGCCGACATGGCCGATATGGCCCGGAGGTCGCTTGAGTTCGTGGTGAAAGAGTCCTGCGGCAAGTGCACGCCGTGCAGGCTCGGCTCGATGCGCGCGTACGAGCTCCTCGAAGCGATAATAAAAGGCGACGCCTCAAAGGACATAACGCTCCTTAAAGA
>DAIDBB010000409.1 GCA_027310325.1 bacterium
GTATCAGCACTATGGACGCGTGCACCCCCAGCAGGATCACCCCCTGCGTCCACTCCCCTTCGCCCATTCCGAGCTTCATCTGGTTAAGGAGTATCCCCCGGACGCTCGCTATGACGCCGATGTAGATGAACGGGTTAAGGGAGAACGCGTGCCTGTTGATCTGCCTTATCACCTGCCTTAATAGCTCCATGATGATAAGGACGAACATGAGGTCGCTTATGATGTGCGAGATGGAATGCTGCTGGGTGTAGAATATGAAGTCCGTTAACCCCTCGTAGATAAGCAGCACCGCTACCCCTACGATGCCGACGGCCACGATAAAGAGGATAATGTCATCGAAGGCCACGAGGATTTTATTGATTAAGGCGATCGCCGGATTTTTTCTCGGCTCGCCCGGCGGATATGGGATTTCGGTGTTTTCCATGGGATATGTACCTACCCATTATGGTCCTAATATCCTTTTAAATCAAGCCAATCTTGTAAGGGTTTTTGACTCCGGAATCTCTCCGCTTGAAATTCCTCGGCCTTGACCAATTTGGCCATTTTTTATAAAATATTTGTGTCATGAAGCGTATAGCCATCATAGGTGCAGGAAGGGGCGGGACCGCCCTCCTTAATATCTTTAACAAGGACTCTCTCGTCAAGATCGTGAAGATCGCGGATGAGGACCCGATGGCGCCCGGCATGAAGCTCGCACGGGAGTTACGCATACCAACGACCACGGATTTCCGTAAGCTCCTTATGCTTAAAAACCTCGATACGCTTATCGACGTCACGGGAAGCCCCGAGGTGGAGCGGGAGCTTAAGCGCCTTCAGCCGCCAGGCGTGGCCGTGATCGGCGGGCTTGAGGCCAAGTTCATGTGGCAGCTTATCGAGGCCAAGATAAGAAGCAAGGATGAGCTTGAGCTCCATTTGAGCGAATACCAGGACCTCGTAAGGCTATATCTCCGGGACGCGAGCCACGCGGTCGTCGAGGAGCGCACAAGGATAGCTCTTGACCTCCACGACGGCCTCGTTCAGACCCTTGTGGGCCTCAACTATAAGATGGATAATATCGAGCAGGCCTCCGACGGATCGTCAACGCTCCGGCCGTTATTGCATGAGGTGAGGAGCCAGCTTAAGAACGCGATAGAGGAGGCGCGGTACGTGGTCTTTAATTTGAAGCCCATCTATTTCGAGAAGATGGACTTGATGCCCGCGCTCCGGAGCTATCTGAAGAGCTATGAAAAGCAGTCCGGGATGGCCACTTCTTTAAAGATAATAGGCGACGAGGTGCGGATACCTTCAAGGGCGAAGGTCTTCCTTTTCCGCATAGTGCAGGAGTCACTCTCAAACGTCATGAGGCACGCAAGGGCAAAGCACGTCCACGTGGAGATCCGCGTGAAGGCCAAGGACCTCCTGGCCATAATCCGCGACGACGGCGTGGGGTTTAACTTGAGGAAGATAAGGCATGACCCCGCCAAGTGGGCATCTTTCGGGGTGAGGGGCATAGAGGAGCGGGCAAGGCTCCTCGGAGGGGTCGCGTCGATAAAATCCGTCCCAGGCACCGGCACCAACGTCTGCGTGACGTTACCGCTCGAGGCAAGGGAAGAGATATTGTATAACTTCAAGCTTAAAAAACGCATGCCGCGTAGAAGGATAGCAAGATGAGCGAAGGGGTCTCCGGCAAGATTAAGGTCCTTATCGTTGACGACCATCATGTCGTGCGCGAGGGCCTTTCCTCTATCCTCAAGAGCAAGGACGACATAGAGGTCGTGGGGCTCGCCGTCGACGGAAAGGACGCCGTCGAAAAGGCCCGAAAGCTCGTCCCGGACGTGGTCCTCATGGACATAAGCATGCCCAGGATGGACGGGGTCGAGGCGACCCGCCAGATAAGGAGGGAAAACCCGCAGATAGGCGTTGTGGTACTTACCATGTACGCGGAGGAAGAGCTTATCTTCGGGCTGGTGCGCGCTGGCGCCGCCGGGTATCTCCTGAAAGACGCCGACTCCTCGCAGATAGCCGAGGCCATAAGGATGATATCAAGAGGCGAGTCCTTCATACACCCCGCCATAGCCAGTAAGATACTTACTGGTTTTTCCCATCTTTCTGAAGGAAAGGCGATGCCGATGAAAGGGGTAGAGCCGGTCCACAACCTCTCCGGCCGCGAGGTCACTGTATTAAGGCTTGTGGCGGAAGGGAAGACGAACAAGGAGATAGCCAATAGCCTCGATCTCAGCGAAAAGACCGTAAAAAACCATATACGTAACATCTTCGGAAAGCTTAATGTCTTTGACCGCACGCAGGCCGCCATATACGCTTTAAAGAACGGCCTTATAGACATAAACTCAAAGCAATAGGCCTAAAGACCTATTTGTATGTCCTTTGAGTAGGGCTTTTTTTAATGGAAATTACCCCTTGAGGCCCCTTGACACGGATGCTTTAAAAATATAAATTGATTTACACGAAGAAAAATAGTATATATAATTTTCAAATTCTTTAAATAATATAAAAACCGAATAAAAATAGATAATTAGGGCCGACCTAATATATCTGACCTTGAGGGACCGCCGGTGTAGCGGATAAGCGGGTTGCGCGAGCAAGTATTTTTTCTAGCAGGCTGCGGAAAAACTCTTTGAGAGAACCTTTTTGTAAAAAGTTTCTCTCAAACTCTCTCCAAAAACTTTCAGTTCTTCCTGACAAAACCCCAAAAAAATTGGGGTTTTGTCAGGAACTAAAAGTTTTAAAGTTGTTTCAGATGTACGGGTCGGGGGAAACCTTTCTACAGAAAGTTCCCCCAAAAAGGGTTTTTCAGCAAGCTGCTAGACCTCTTCTCAGGCCCGACCGAGAACCTTGTCCAGCCATCTGAGCCTCTTAATCAAGAGACCTGGCGTACGTGTCTTTGGTCTATCGGCTGTTGTTATTCGGCTTCCATTATTAACTAAAAGGAGAGGACATATGAAGGTAGGTATCCCGAAGGAGATAATATTAGACGAAACGAGGGTGTCCGCCGTACCTGATACTGTGGCGAGGATGACGAAGGGTGGGATCGAAGTCCTGGTGGAGTCCGGCGCGGGGGACGCGTCTTTTATAAAGGATGAGGAGTACGCAAAGGCCGGCGCAAAGATAGTATCCACGGAAGAGGTCTTCAACTCGTCGGACGTCATATTAAAGGTCCAAAAGCCTGTCATGAACGACAAGGCGAAGAAACACGAGGTTGACATGATGAAGGAGGGGTCCGTACTTGTTACCTTCATCCAGCCTTACGCCAATCCCGAGCTGGTCGTTAAACTGGCTGAAAGAAAGGTGACCGCGTTTTCAATGGACCTGGTCCCGAGGATCTCAAGGGCCCAGATGATGGACGCGTTGAGCTCAATGGCTACCATCGCCGGCTACAAGGCGGTGCTCCTTTCCGCTGACAACCTCAAGAAGTTCCTTCCCATGCTTTCTACCGCTGCAGGCACCATATATCCGGCAAAGACCGTCGTTATAGGCGCCGGTGTGGCCGGGCTCATGGCAATAGCGACCGCGAAGAGGCTCGGCTCCGTGGTCGTGGCCTTCGATACCCGCCCGGCTGTCGGCGAACAGATAAAGAGCCTCGGGGGCGAGTTCGTGCCGCTTGAAGTGGCCCATGACCAGGCCGAGGACGCCGGCGGCTACGCAAAGGAGATGTCCGCCGACTTCTACAAACAGGAGCAGGAGATAATAAGGAAGCATACCAAAGACGCGGACGTTATCATATCCACGGCCCTCATACCCGGAAAGCCCGCCCCGACGCTCATAACAGAGGACATGGTAAAAGAGATGAAGGCGGGGTCCGTAATAGTGGACC
>DAIDBB010000422.1 GCA_027310325.1 bacterium
CCTTTAAGAAGGGCCGTGCGCTGAAGTCGAAGATATTGTGTACAGCGTCAAGGCGCAGGGCGTCTACATGGTAGTTCTTCGACCAGTGGATGGCGTTTTCAATGAAGAAGTCCCTTACCTCGTCGCAGTAGGGACCGTCGAAGTTGATGGCCTTTCCCCAGGGGGTCCTGTATTTGTCCGTATGGTACGGGCCGAAGTCATCGATATAGTTCCCTTCAGGGCCGAAGTGGTTGTACACGACGTCGAGTATCACCGCGATCCCCTTACCGTGGCAGGCATCAACGAGCGTCTTAAGCCCCAGAGGGCCGCCGTATGTGTTCTGGACCGAAAAGGGGAATACCCCGTCGTAGCCCCAGTTCCTGTCTCCCGGAAACTGCGCGACCGGCATGAGCTCTATGGCGTTTATCCCCAGGTCCGCGAGTTCGCCGAGCCGGGCGACGACCCCCTCGAATGTCCCCTCCGGGGTGAATGTCCCGGTATGTATCTCATAGATGATCATATCCGGCAATGCCAGCCCCTTCCATCCTGCGTCAGTCCAGTTGAACGAGCCGTGGTCCACGGTCTCAGACGGGCCCGGTACGCCTTCCGGCTGAAAGTGCGAGGCCGGGTCGGCCCTCTCAAAGCCGTCGAGCCTGTAAAGGTAGCGGGCGCCCGGCCTCATGTTGTCGAGGACCACGCTCCAGTATCCGGATTTGTCTTTCGACATGGGCATGACCTTTCCGCCCGTACCCGTTATGACAAGCTCGACTTTGTCCCTGAAAGGGGCCCATACGGTAAATTCGCACCTGCCGTGGGAAATGTATCTGGAAAGATATTTATCCCGGTTCTCGCTCATTTTAAGTCAGAGGTAAATGACGTTCTCGCCCTTTTTTTCCATGGCGAGGCAAAGGGCCAGGTACCTTTTTATGTCCTTTGTGATAAGAAAATTCATTTTCACGTGTTCCCTGCCGGCCGCGCCCATCTTCAAGGCCATCTCCGGGTTTACGAGGAGCTGACGTATCCTGTAGGCCGTTCCCTCGACGGAATTGACAAGGAAGCCGGTCACCCCTTCTACTATCTGGAGCGGTATGCCCCCGACGTTTCCGCCGATTACAGGCTTGCCTTTCCAGAGGGATTCCGCCACCACGAGCCCGAAGCCTTCCCTTATCGACTTCTGCAGAACGATAGTGGCGCCCCTTTGAAGGGCGTTTATCTCCTTGTCGGAAAAGGGCGGCAGAAGAAGCACATGGATATCGGGGTCGCTTCCCGCCTTCTCGCGGACCTCATCTAGCACGCGTTCTCCCTCCGGGTCATCCGTGGCGGTCCCCCCGGCAAGGACAAGCCTGCAGTTGTGGTATTTTTTGACCATCCTGTACGCGTCTATGACGCCGAGCGGGTCTTTGAACGGGTCAAAACGGGAGACCTGAAGCAGTATGGGCTTATCCATCGGTATGCCGAAGCGGTTGAAGACCTCCGCTATCTCGTTTTCCGAAAGTTCCACGTTCTTTTGGCTCAGAGGGTCTATCGAAGGGTGTATCATGAACTGAGGGATGCTTACCGACTGGGCGAAGCTCGATACGGAGAATATCGCGGCGTCATACTTCTCGATATGGTCCCTTAGAAAATGCCAGACGACCCTTTCCGGGGCCGATATGTCAATGTGGCACCTCCATATCCATGCGCCGCTTTTCTTCTTGCCTATGAGGAGGGCCGGCTGGGGGTCATGGATGATGACGTAGTCCGCTTCAAGGTTCATCCTGTCCATGTTCCTTCTGTTTACCGACTCGTATATGTCCCACATCCTTTTTGTTATCTGTCTGCCCTTGCCCTGCAAGGCGTTGTGCAGGCCTTTCGTCACCTCGAAAAACGCCTTTGTCCCCCTCATGACCTCCCATCTGGCGTTCAGGCCAAGACCGTTCATGAGGGGGACCATCCTCGAGAGGAGCTCGGCCACGCCGCCGCCGACGGCGGTGGAATTGACATGCAGGACGCTCCGGCCAGCGAGCCTACCCGCCATCGCCTCTATGGCCCTTATGTCGCTCTGCTCGGAAATACCCGCGTAATCCTTAAGATTCATGCGAGGCCCTCGACAAGGCTGCTTATCTTATTCCTCAGGACCTCGGTCGAGTACATGTAAGGGTCCATGGCCTTTATCTTATCGGCAAGGTCCTTGCGGCCGAGGCCTTCGAAAAATCTGCTGAAATCGTCCCCGTGCTTTCCGAGCCTCAGCCTTGCCTCATAAAAATGAAAGTATATGCTCGTGCCGTCGATCTCCTTTATCCTCTGGCCGAATTCCTTGAGGTCAATGGCCTCAAGTCCGGTAGGTATCAAAAACGTGACGCCCTCGGTAAAGAAAAACTCCTTGCCCGGGAGCGCGGGTCTTGGCGGGGGATAATTCTTAAGATGCTCCGAGATTATCCGGATGAGTTCCTTTCTCGCGTCTTCTATGTCGTCGAACTCATAAGGGTTAAGGTTCGCCACTCCCTCGGCGAGGCTCCGTTCGCCCAGCGACTCGGCTATCCATACCGCGAAATCGTTAGAGAATTCGGGCGCGATGACGTGGCGTCTCAAGAAGTACTGGTGCATGTGGTGGAATATGCTTTCAGGGCTTATCTGGCCGATTATCTCGCGGAGATCGATGACATCCGAGG
>DAIDBB010000255.1 GCA_027310325.1 bacterium
GGACAGGCTTACCGGGAGCGCTCTCGCCGGGGCCATACGGAAGTTTTACGGCGACCGGGCGCTCCTTGAAACGGTGCGCGAGAAGACCGGGAGCGCCGGAAAGCCCGGGGCTTCCGGGACGATAATAGATGATTTCATGAAGGTCATTTCGAGGTAGTTCCAAAGGAGAGTCTCATGTACAGAGGCAGGATCAAGAAGATTCACTTCATCGGCATAGGCGGCAGCGGCATGAACGGCATCGCCGAGGTGCTCCTTAACATGGGCTACAGGGTCACGGGGTCGGATCTCGCCGAGACCGACGTTACGCGGAGGCTGAAGGAGCTAGGGGCCTCGATATTCATAGGCCACAGGGAGGAAAACGTCCTCGGCTCCCAGTGCGTCGTCTATTCGTCGGCCGTGAAAAAGGACAACCCGGAGCTCAAAGAGGCCTACTCGAGGCAGATACCCGCGATCCCCAGGGCAGAGATGCTCGCCGAGCTCATGAGGATGAAGTACGGGATAGCGATAGCCGGGACCCACGGCAAGACGACGACCACTTCGATGGTCTCGATGATACTCGCAAGCTCCGGCATGGACCCGACGATAGTTACCGGCGGAAAATTGAATAGCCTCGGGGCCAACGCAAAGCTTGGCGGCGGGGATTTTCTGGTGGCCGAGGCCGACGAGAGCGACGGTAGTTTTCTTAAGCTGTCTCCCACGATAGCGGTCGTGACGAACATCGACCGCGAGCACATGGACCATTACAGGGACATGGACGCGGTAAAAAACGCGTACCTTGACTTCATGAACAAGGTCCCGTTCTACGGCTGCGCGGTCATATGCCTGGACCATCCCGTGATACAGGGCCTAATACCGAGGATTTCGAGGAGGTTCATCTCCTACGGGCTTACGGCGCAGTCCGACGTGCACGCCAGGGACGTACGGCACAGGGAGATGCAGACCTCCTTCGAGGTCTGGACGAACAGGGAAAAGCTCGGCTCCATAACCTTGAATCTCCCCGGAGAGCACAACGTCTATAACGCCCTTGCGGCCACGGCGGTAGCGAGGGAGCTCGAGATAGACTTCGAGCATATCAAGGAAGGTCTTGAAGGGTTTGCCGGGGTCGAAAGAAGGTTCCACATAAGGGGGGTTGCCGGCGGAGTTACGGTCGTGGACGACTACGGCCATCACCCCGAGGAGATAAAGGCGGTATTGAGGGCCGCGAAAAAGGGGTGGACGAACAGGGTCGTGGTCGTCTTCCAGCCCCACAGGTTCTCGAGGACGAAGGACCTCTTTAACGAGTTCCTCTCGGCCTTCAACGACGCCGAGAAGCTTATACTAACGGAGATATACCCGGCGGGGGAGGAGAAGATCGACGGCGTTTCGGGCGAGGCCCTTTACAGGGGGATAAAGGGCTACGGCCACAAGGACGTATCGTTTGTTGCCGACTCTGGCAAGCTCGCGGCGCACCTCGAAGGCGTAGTTTCCTCAGGGGACATAGTCATAACGCTCGGCGCCGGGGACGTCTGGAAGACCGGCGTAAAGCTCCTAGAGTCGCTCAGGGCCAAAAAAGGGGCGGCTGTGTAAACGCAGGCGGTGGGCAGATGGCAGGAAGATCAGACAAGGGAGAAGAAAAGGTGTCTGCACAGTATTCGCTTTTTTTCATACAGCGCTTCAAGGGCAAGGTCCTTTTTAACGTGCCGTTGAGCGAGCACACCTCGCTTAAGATAGGCGGCCCGGCCGACGTGATGGCGTTTCCGCAGGACGAGGGGGACCTTAAAGACCTCCTCTCGTTCGCCGGGGCGAAGGACTTCCCGTTTTTCGTCATAGGCGGGGGGACGAACCTGCTTGTAAGGGACGGCGGCATAAGGGGCATCGTAATAAACATGTCCGAAGGCTTCAGGGACATGGTCTGGCAGGACAACAAGGCCGTGATAGGCTCCGGGGTGCGGCTCGCGGAGATACTCAACCACTGCAGGGAAGCGGGCCTTTCCGGGTTCGAGTTCGCCGCCGGGATACCCGGCACATTGGGCGGGGCGGTGGCGATGAACGCGGGCGCTTACGGCTCGGAGATGAAGGACGTAGTTGAGGGCGTCGAGCTAATCGGCAGAAAGGGGCAGAGGCTATTCATGCCCAGAAGCGAGATTAACTTCTCGTACAGGAAGGCGGAGCTCCCGAAAGGCGCGCTCGTCGTGAGGGCGCACATGGGGTTCGTCAAGAGGTCCGCGGAAGAGGTCAGGGAGAAGATAAGGGAGCTGCGCGAGAAGAGAAGGTCCACAAGCGCCATAAACCTCCCGAACGCGGGCTCGATATTCAGGAACCCCGAGGGTACGTTCGCCGGTAAGCTCATAGAGGAGGCGGGACTTAAGGGCGAGCGCTCGGGAGACGCCGCGGTCTCGGACGTCCACGCCAACTACATCGTAAACCTGGGCCGCGCGCGCGCAAAGGACGTCTTGACGCTAATGGCGCTCGTAAGGGACAGGGTATACAGCCGAAAGGGCATAGTCCTCGAACCGGAGATAAAGGTCGTCGGTGAGGACTGAAGATAATCGATAGGGGCAAAGCCCCTTGACGGCGGGCGAATGGATAAGAGGTTTAAAGGGAAAAAGATAGGCGTACTCATGGGAGGGCTTTCCGAGGAAAGGGAGATATCGCTTAAGACCGGCGCCGCCGTCCTTAATGCCCTTCAAGCGAAAGGCTACAACGCCGTACCGATAGACGCCGGGAAGGACCTGGCGGCGAGGCTTTCGAAAGGGCGCATAGACGTCGCCTTCATTGCGCTCCACGGACGCTACGGCGAGGACGGGTGCGTGCAGGGGATGTGCGAAGTGATGGGCATACCTTATACCGGCTCCGGGGTACGCGCGTCGAGCGTAGCGATGGACAAGACCGCTTCCAAGAAGGTCTTCCTCTTCCACGGCATCCCGGCCCCGGCCATGGGCTCTGTAAAGGGCGGAAGCGTAAAGGGCGTAAAACTCCCCGTAGTGGTAAAGCCGGCGTCATCGGGCTCGGCCATAGGGGTAAGCATCGTAAGGAAAAAAACTGGGCTCGAAAAAGCCCTGAGGGCCGCCGGGAAATACGGCCCCGGCGTCATCGTCGAGGAATACATAGAGGGAAGGGAGCTTACGGTTTCCATACTCGACGGCATCGTGCTTCCCGTAATCGAGATCCGCCCCAGGGAGGGCTTCTACGATTACAGGGCCAAGTACACGAAAGGCCTCACGGAGTTCATAGTGCCTGCGAATCTAAGGAAGCCCGTCGAGAAAAGGGTGAAAAAAGAGGCGCTCGCGGCGTACAATGCCATAGGCTTAAGAGGCGCCGCGCGCATCGACATGATACTCCGGGGCCCGGTGCCTTATGTGCTCGAGGCCAACACGGTCCCGGGGTTGACGGAACTTAGCCTCTTCCCGAGGGCGGCAAGGACCGCCGGGATAGATTATCCGGAGCTTGTCGAGCGGATGCTCCTCGGGGCCGGGCTTAACAAGGACTCAATGCCTTCTTAACCGGGAAAACTAAAGGAACTTAATGCACATAAAAAAGGGGTTCAGGGCCAATAGAAGGATAAAAGAGCCGTTCGGGAAAAGGGCGCGGAGGGGTTTTAAAAGGCTCCTTAAGCCCCTTATCGCGATTGTTTTCATCGTGGGGGCGTTTTTTTCGGGCAGGTGGTCGTACCATAAGCTCCTTACGACGCCGTACGTTGCGATAAATGCCGTAAACGTCACAGGCGTTGAAAGGGTCCGCCCCGAGGCCGCGGCGGAACTTACGGGGCTTAAGGGCAGGAACATCCTCTCTGTCAGGGCCAGGGACGTGGTGGAGAGGCTCAGGAAAAACCCCTGGATAGAGGGCGCGACGATCGCCCGGAGCTTTCCGGCCGCCGTCAATATCGAGATACGCGAAAGGCGCCCGGCGGCCCTTGTAAAGATGAACGGCATGTACGTGATGGACGCGGGCGGGGTCATCTTCAAGAAGCTCTCCGGCGAGGATAATCTTGACCTGCCGGTCGTAACGGGCCTCACGATGGAAAGCCTCGCCAACGGAAGGGGCGCCGGATGGGGCCTCCTTGAGCTTCTTAATACGCTCAGGAACCGGGCAGGATTCGATCTCGGCAGGGTATCGGAGATACACTTCGACCCTACGTTCGGCTTCAGCGTCTACACCCTGGAGGAGGGCGTAAGGCTCGACGTAGGCATGGACGCCTTCGAGGAGAAGCTCGCGTCTTTTGAAAGGGTCTTAAGGGCCCGGGGCGGGTCGCTTGAGGGTATTGAAGCGATGGACCTTAACAACAGTCATCAGGTGGCCGTGAGGTTTGCGGCCGACGTCATAAAGGAAGGCGGTGATAAGCATGGCAAAAAG
>DAIDBB010000452.1 GCA_027310325.1 bacterium
ACGTAAGACCGTCAAGTGATAAACCGCGTGGAAAACTTAAAAAAAACGGGAAGATTGACAAGGCGCGGCCTTTATTATATCCTCGACTTTATTCCCGGGAGGCGGTAAAGGTTTTGGATATCAAGAACATAAAATTCGACGCAACGGGGCTCGTCCCGGCGATAGCGCAGGACGCCGAGACCCTCGAAGTCCTTACGCTCGCGTACATGAACAGGGAGGCGCTCGAAAAGACCCTCTCGACCGGAAAGGTCCATTACTTCAGCAGAAGCAGGAATAAGCTCTGGCTAAAGGGCGAGACCTCGGGGAACTTCCAGGAGGTAAGGGGCGTTTACTATGACTGCGACGGAGACGCCGTTCTTGTCCTGGTAAAGCCGCTCGGCCCGGCGTGCCATACGGGCGAGAGGACCTGCTTTTACAGGGCCCTTTCTGAAAAGAAAGACGAGACCCCGGGGCCCAAGGTAATAAAAGAGGTCTTTGAGGTGATAAAGAAAAGAAGGTCCGCCACTGCGGATAAGTCCTACGTCGCCTCCCTCTACTCGAAGGGGCTCCCCAGGATACTCGAAAAGGTAAAAGAGGAATCCGGGGAGCTTGTTGAGGCGGCTGAGAAAAAGGGCAAAAGCGACGTAGTCTACGAGCTATGCGATCTATGGTTCCATACGATGGTGCTGCTCGCCAATCAAGGGATAGAGATCGACGACGTCTTTAAGGAGCTGGCGAGAAGGTCCGGCGCCTCGGGGATCGAAGAAAAAGAATCGAGGCCAAAGAAAGGGTAACTATGGACTGCGTATTCTGCAAGATCGTAACGAAAAAGATGCCTTCGACGGTCGTAAACGAGACCGGGCGGACGGTAGTCGTAAAGGACATAAACCCTCAGGCCCCGACCCATCTCCTCGTCATACCGAGGACCCATTACTCGACGCTTATGGACTGCGACGACGGCGCTCTCCTGGCCGAGATGATCGAGGCGGCCAAGGACACCGCCAAAAAGCTCGGCATCGACAAACAGGGCTTCAGGATAGTCATAAACACGAATGAAGGCGGCGGCCAGACGGTATTCCACCTCCACATGCACCTCCTCGG
>DAIDBB010000480.1 GCA_027310325.1 bacterium
ACCCTCCGATGAGCCCCACTCCGATGATAGCGACCTTATTAAAGTGTATTGTCATATCCAGATTATAAATTTACCGATTGACTTCATGGACGCTTCGATCATCTTAGGACTTAGAATTCCGTTGATGGGATTATGCGCCCCGGTTTGAAAGAGCAGTAAGTGTAAAGCATTCCGAAAGGGTAATCCAACGATTGCGGATGACCCGTGCGACCGGCTTTATATCCTCCTGCCTATGGACTCAGCTACTTTATTGACCTCTTCCATAAGGCCGGCGAACTTGCTCGGTTTAAGCGACTGCGCTCCGTCGCAGAGGGCATTTTCCGGGTCTGGATGGACCTCTATCATAAGCCCGTCTGCGCCGACCGCGACCGCCGCTTTCGCCAGGGGGGCCACAAGGGCCCACCGTCCCACCGCGTGGCTAGGGTCGACAAAGACAGGCAGGTGAGTTTCTTCCTTCAGTACGGGCACCGCGCTAAGGTCAAGCGTATTGCGGGTGGCTGTCTCGAAAGTCCTTATCCCCCGCTCGCAGAGTATTATCTGCGAATTGCCCTGGGCCGCGATATACTCGGCGGACATGAGGAACTCCTTGATGGTGGCTGAAAGTCCCCTCTTAAGGAGCACGGGCTTTTTGATCTTGCCGACCTCGGTAAGGAGCCTGAAGTTCTGCATGTTGCGGGCCCCTATCTGCACTATGTCTACGTACTCGCAGAAGGTCTCCGTGTCCCTTGGGTCCATGAGTTCGCTTATTATGGGAAGCCCCGTAGCTTTCCTGGCCTCCGAGAGGAGCTTTAGCCCGTCAAACCCGAGGCCCTGGAAGTCGTAAGGAGAGGTGCGCGGCTTGAAAGCTCCGCCTCGGAGTATCTTCGCGCCGGAGGCCTGGACCTTTCTTGCGGTATCGATCAGGGAATCCTTGTTCTCGACGCTGCACGGGCCGGCTATGACCATTACATCCCTGTCCCCTATTTTTATCCCGCCGAGCTCTATTACCGTGCCCTCTTTCCTGAACTCCCGGCTTACGAGCTTATAAGGCTTTAATATCGGCATGACATTTTCAACCCCCGGCAGGGCATCGAGCTGTATGGAGGACAAGAGCGATTCATCCCCTATCGCGCCGATGATGGTCCTTTCCTTGCCTTTCGAGATATGTACCGCTAGGCCAGTGCCTTTTATCTTCTCCACCACATGGTCTATTACATCCTGGGCGGCGTCCTTCTTCAATACGATTATCATAAAAACCCTCCGGTAATTTTGGATAAATAGAACCGGCCCAAAAGCCCGCCGTGCCGGTCTCGACGTTTATTTGCGCAAAAGCTGTGAAAACGCCTCGATGAATCTTTTATTCTCTTCTGGAAGCCCCACAGTTACCCGTATGTAATCCGGCATATTGTAACTTGCCATCGGCCTTACGATGACGCCTTTTTTCAAAAGCTCGTTATAGACTCTCTTGCCGTCTCCGGGATTTAATCTTATAAGAAAGAAGTTAGCCTCCGTCGGGACGCATTCAAAGCCGAGTTTCTTTACTTCCCTGAAAAGACACTTTAGCCCTTCGGCGTTATTGGCCCTGGTCCTCGTCAGGTGCTCGGTGTCATCAAGGGCGGCCAGGGCCGCCACCTGAGCTATCGAATTGACGTTAAACGGCTGGCGGACCCTGTTCATGTAATCTATCATCCACGGGTTCGCTACGCCGTAACCTATCCTTAAACCAGCAAGCCCGTAGATCTTGGAGAAGGTCCTTAAGAGTAGCACGGGTCTCCCTTCTCTCATATAGCCCATGGCATCGGGGAATTCTTTGCTTTTCACGAACTCGAAGTACGCCTCATCCACACAGACGACTACGTCCTCGGGCACTCTCTTCATGAACCTGTCGAATTCGGCCCTGGTCACGATGGTGCCCGTGGGGTTATTGGGATTGGCTATGAAAACTATCCTTGTTTCTTTATTAATGAGCTCCGCCATCGCGTCGAGGTCATGGCGGAAGTCCTTAAGAGGCACCTCCAGAGACTTGCCGCCTACCGACTTGACGACTATAGGATAGACCGCGAAGGAGGGAGAGCCCATGATGACCTCGTCGTTTTTCCTCAAAAAGGTCCGCACAAGGAGCTCTATTATCTCGTTTGAGCCGTTGCCGAATATGAGCATCTCGGGCGACACGCTAAGTTTACCCGCAAGTTTTTCCCTGAGATAATAGCAGCTTCCGTCAGGATACCTGTGGAGGTTCGTTAAAGCTCCCTCAACGGCCTCTATCGCCTTCCTTGAAGGCCCCAGGGGGTTTTCATTGCTGGCGAGCTTTATGGAGCCCGTTATGCCGAGCTCCCTTTCAAGCTCCTCTATGGGTTTGCCCGGCGGATAAGGGACAAGTGAGCTTATGTTTTTCGGGACAGAGAGCTTCAAGACTTTATCCTTGGTGATCATTCGCATACCTTTTAAACGGCTATTTTGATTTCGGATAAGAACCGAGGACCCGGAGGAACGAACAGAGTCCCTCGAGTTCTGCCACGGACTCCTTGACCTTCCTGTCCGTTATGTGGCCGTCGAGGTCCACGAAAAAGACGTATTCCCATGCCTTTGTCTTAAGAGGCCTTGATTCTATCTTCGTAAGGTTGATATTCCGTTTGGCGAACGGCTTAAGCATCGAGTAAAGGGCCCCGGGGGAGTCCTTTATGGCGAATACAAGCGACGTCTTGTCGGAACCCGTCCTTTTTCCGGTCTTCTTCCCTATGACAAGGAACCGCGTATAATTGTTCGCGTTATCCTCGATATTTTTTTCCAGGACCCGGAGGTCGTAAAGCGGCGCTGCGGCGATGCTCGCTACGGCCGCAATAGAGCTGTCTTCCGAAGCCATCTGCGCCGCCTGGGCGGTCGAAGACACGTCAAAAAGCACGGCGTTAGGCAGATTATTCTTGAGCCAATTCCTCGACTGGGCCAGAGGATTGGGATGCGAGCAAACTTTGACTATGTCAGAGATCCTCCCGGTCTTATTCAAGAGCGTCAGAGATACTTCGATCATCACCTCGGCGCAAATCTTGAGCTGCGAGGAAACGAACATGTCAAGGGTATGGCTTACGACGCCTTCTATGGTATTTTCTATCGGAACGACGCCGAAGTCAGCCCGCCCTTTTTCAACGTCATCGAAGACGTCGGCCACATCTTTTTTAGGGACGAATTCGCCGGAAAGACCAAAATACTTTATGCAGGCCTGATGAGTAAAGGTAGCCATCGGGCCCAGAAAAGCTATTTTAATGGGCTTTTCAAGCGATAGCGACGCGCTCATTATTTCCCTGAAGACGTGCTTCAAGGCATAATTCGGAAAGGGGCCATTATTTTGCTCAGTAAGCCTCCTGTATATCGCCTGTTCCCTTTCCGGGGCGTAAAAGTCCCGGTTCTCCCTCGATTTCGCCTTTCCTATTTCGATCACGAGCTTTGCCCGCGAATTGAGGAGGTTTAAAATCTTAAGGTCGATCGCGTCTATGCGGCCCCTTAAGGCCTCTATCGGTGCTGGATTTTTTTTCATCGGGTAAATTTCTTTTTAATATTAATATGATAGATTAATTTATTCCGGACTAAAAATCAACAGGTATTTAACCGCCTATTAAGGCTCAAAAGGGTTTGCATGACCATATATAGTAATCTAATAACCTGAGAGAAGGTAACGCGAACGCACGGAACGCCCTGGGCAGTTTTAAGGGGCGGATTTTTTGCGGCGAACGAACAAAGTTTTACTGCGGCGGCCTATGCTAAAACCTTCTACCCTCGGCAAACGTACCAATGTTCCGGTACTTCTGGTACCGGTTCTCAACGAGGCTTTCAATAGACTGGGAGTTAAGTTCCTTCTGAACTGATACGAGGACAGTCTTCAGGTTCTTATACGCGGTCGGACGGTCTCTGTGGATGCCGCCTATCGGTTCCTTCACTATCTTGTCTATCACTCCGAGCTTGTAGAGTTCGGCAGCGTCTATCTTCAAGGCCTTGGCCGCGAGGTCCGCCTTGCTTCCGTCCTTCCACAATATTGCGGCGCACCCTTCCGGAGAGATCACAGAATAAGTCGAGAACTCAAGCATAAGAAGCCTGTCGGCGACCCCTATCGCGAGCGCCCCGCCGCTCCCCCCCTCGCCTATGACGGTACTTATAATGGGGGACCTCAAGGTAGACATCCTCAGG
>DAIDBB010000484.1 GCA_027310325.1 bacterium
CCTCTGGACTGTCCCGCCTATGACAACGTCAGGCGCCGTGCTCGGCCGGCTTTCCATGGTCGTTCCTTTCAGCGCTAGCGTTACATCGAACCCGGCCTTTTTAAGATACGCGAATACGGCGTTGGTGACCGCGTCGTCAACCGGGGCGGCCGACTTTATGATATCCTCCTTGCCCCTGAAGCCTGTCCATTTGCCGAAATCATCGCTCACACCCGGGCCCTTCTCGAACGGCAGGAGCAGTATCTTCATCTTCCCGGTCTGGGTGAAAGGCGGCGGCGGGGTCCTCGTTGCGTCGTACTCGATGTCAACGACAAGTGTCCTTCCTCCCACGCAGCCGAAAAGGAAAACCAGTGAAAAAGCGAGGAGCCCCAGTAATCTTGATCCTGAGGGGTTATTCGATTTTTCAAGTTGTCTCATCTTCATCTCCATCTCCCTTTTGTCAGCCGTGATAAGTCCGGATTTTCCCGGCTGCAGAAACAGGCACACGTTTATTTTTCCATGAAATGCGCCCTTCTGTTCTCCTGCCAGCATGTCTCGTTATGCTCCTTGCAAAAGGGCCTCTCGGAGCCGTAGCTTATGGTGGTGATCCTGCTCGCCTCCACGCCCATGTCCGTAAGGTACTTCTTCACGGCCGCCGCCCTTTTCGCGCCAAGGGCTATATTGTATTCGTCGGTGCCTCTCTCGTCAGCATGCCCCTCGACGGTTATTTTCATGCTATTGCCCTTGAATATCTTCGCGTCATTTTCAAGGGCCTTGGCCGCGTCATCCCTTATGGCGTAGCGGTCGAAGTCGAAAAATACGTCGGTAATCTCCAACGCCGGGGCGGGCGCCGACGGAGGGGCCTCCACGGCGGGCGGTTTGGCAGGAGCGGGGGCCTCCGCCGGAGGCGCCGGGACCGCTTCAGTCGTCTTCATTCCCGTGACATCGGTCTTTACTACCCCTTTTGTGCACCCGTTGAGCCCAAGCCCTATGAGAAAAAGCGCTGATGTCAATACTAAAAATCTATTCTTCATGACGCCTCCGGTCACTTTGCGGCTATCGATGTCGCCACAACTTTGCCGTCCCTCGTATAGGCCAGCTCGACACTTTCTCCGGGCCTTATGTCCTTAAGCGATGCGGCCCCTCCCCGCTTCATTATGACGGTTTTATCGGTCACGTCAGCTCCCACGATCAGGTCCTTATTTTTCGCGGTCTTGGCCTTTACTACTATGGTATTCGGCGTGGCCTCAGTGTCGGTGGCCACTACCTTTCCTGAGACACGTCGACTAATCAGGTCTTCCGCCGCGCGGCCATCGACGGAGAGCATGGAGACGGAGAAGAGCGCCGCAAACAGGATCCTTTTGAGCATTTTGAGCATCATGACCGACCTCCTTGGTTTTATATTATTTCTTGAACCTAATCCGGGATTGCTGGAAGAATGTTGCGGCGATAAATTTAACGCTTCATCTGCCGAAAATTGCTTTTTGCGCGCTTTCTTAAAAATTATTTTTCCCAAGTATAGCCCAAAAAAAGGCGGCCGCAAGCAACTACGGACTTGACCCAAGAGGCGCGAAGGAATAAAATTTACCTTATCTGATATAACGCTTAGTCATGGAGGGGGCCTAAAAAATGGGAAAAGAGGTCATCTATGTAATAGGCCATAAAAACCCCGACACCGACTCAATCTGCTCGGCCATAGGACTTGCCGAGCTTAAGAAGTCCCTTGGCATGGACAATGTCTTTGCCGCGCGCGCGGGGGATATAAATCCCCAGACATCCTTTGTCCTCGATTACTTCAGGGCCTCTGCCCCGAGGTACCTGCCAGACGTCTACCCCAGGGCCAGGGACATAATGTCAGTCAACGTCGTCCGGGCGACCGTTGAAACCCCGGTCATAAAGATAATGGAGATGATGAGGGACACGGACATACGGTTCGTCCCCGTGCTCGATTCCGTCGGGAAACCCGCTGGCGTACTGACGCTCATGGACCTTGCAAAAAGCTACATGGAAAGGATCGGGGCTGACAGCGCGAGCATCGTTACTACCACGCTTAAGAACATCACCGAGACGATAGGCGGCTCCGCGGTCCTCGACTTCCTCGGAGGGAGGCTGTCTCCCTTCAGGGTCTCCGTAGGGGCCATGGCCCGGGAATCTTTCGAAAAGATCCTCGCTGGCAAAGACCCCCGAGAATGCGCGGTCATCGTCGGCGATAGATCGGATATACAGATCGCGTCCGTCGAAAAAGGTGTCGCCCTTATGATAGTTACCGGCGGATTCAACGTGGGCGACGACGTAATGACCGAGGCCCGAAAAAAACGGGTGAGCATCGTCGTCTCGCCGTACGATTCCGCAACTACCGCGCTCCTCGTAAGACTTAGCACCCCGGCAGGCAATGTCTGCGGCCCGGCGTTTGAAGAGGCCGAGCCCGACGACCTGGTCGAGGAGATAAGGTGGAGGGCCGCGGGCTCGGACGGCATCGTTGTCCGCGATGGCGACGGAATAATGCGCGGGGTCATTACAAAGACAGACCTTTTGAAGCCTTCCAATATAAGCCTTGTGCTCGTTGACCATAACGAGCTTGCGCAGGCCGTTGACGGCGCCGAGAGGGTAAGCATCATAGAGGTCGTTGACCATCATAGGATCGGCAGCTTCCATACCTCTCAGCCGATACCCTTCATTTGCGAGCCCGTCGGCTCGACCTCCACCCTGGTCTCGGAACTCTACCAGAGGCGCAATGTGCCGATAAGTAAGGAGGTCGCCGGGCTTCTTTTGGCCGGGGTTCTCTCGGATACCGTCATCCTCAAGTCCCCGACGGCAACCGACCGGGATAGTCAGGCCGCAAAGTGGCTGGAGGAAAAATCCGGCCTCGATAGCATTGGGTTCGGGGCCGAGATATTCGCCGCCGCATCGAGCCTTAAAAAAAGGGGCCCGAGGGACTCGGTTAACGGAGACTTCAAGGTCTTCGAGGCCAAAGGGAAGAAGTTCGGCGTGGGACAGGTGGAGACCATAGGTTTTGAAGAGTTCTTCGAGGAAAAGGACGGGCTTAAAGATGAGCTGCTGGCGGCCATGGAAAAGGGGGGGCTCGCGCTCTCGGCGCTCCTCGTTACCGACATTGTCATGGGGACCTCGCTGCTTCTTGCGGTCGGGGAAAAAAAGATTCTATGGAAGCTAGACTACCCGAAGCTCGGCGAGTCGGTCTGGGAGCTTAAAAACGTCATCTCGAGAAAAAAGCAGGTCGTGCCGCACCTGCTCGGCATTTTTAACGAGATCTATTAGGGGTTTCCGGCCCGCGTGTGTCTACACGCCGGAAAATATAGTTGGCAATTTAAGGGGTTTTGTGCTATTAATATGTATACTATGAGAAAAAACAGCTCTTCCGGTTTCCATCGGTCCAGGGGGTGTTTTTTTCCGTTTTCGTCAGGCCAAATAAAATCGTCCTTTTTTTTAGATAGCGAAGGGAGGTAACCATGTTTGAAGGTCTTCTGCAACCGATGCACCTGTTGCTGATACTGGTAATAGTGCTCATAATCTTTGGTCCGGGAAAACTCCCGCAGATAGGCGCGGGCCTCGGCAAGAGCATAAGGGAGTTCAAAAAAGCGATGTCCGATGGGGACGAGAAAAAGGAGCTTTCGGCAAACTCAAAGACGGAGCCCGTAAAGGAAGAAAAAAAGACGACTTAAGGCCCGGGACATCAGGCGTTTCCCGGTTCTCCGCTTTATTATAGCCGGCGCTGTCTTCTTAAGGTCCCTTCCCTGCCCTTTGCCGTAACGAGTAGTATGAGATTTCACGCCGCGACGAATTCCGCGAAAATATTGCGGTAGCAGCACGTTAAAACCGTGAAAACGGCTTGACACGGAAACGCCGATTTCATAGAATGAATTGCTTGGTAATTTTTCCGATGAAAGATCGGCATGTCTTGCTTAACCCCCGGGCCCATAGCTCAGTTGGAAGAGCCACCGGCTCATAACCGGTCGGTCCCTGGTTCGAGTCCAGGTGGGCCCACCATTCGCTTTATCGCGCCGTGCGGCGGGAAGTTTAAATCGTTTTTCGCATTTGCAGGAGGAATTTTGCTTAACTCCATCAGGCTGCTCGAACAGATCCAGAAGAAAGACCTTGAGATAAAGGCCATAGAGGATGAGCAAAGATCCTTTCACGAGAATACAGAGAAACTCTCCCTGGAGATAAAGGGCGTCGAGGCCTCGATACAGGCGCTCGGGGCCGAGACCGAGGCGCTCGCGGCGGAAAAACGCGCGGCCGAAGAAAAGATCCGGGAGAGCTCGGAGAAGATAGCGAAGGACGAGTCACGGATAGGCGCGATAAAGAATAACAAGGAGCTTAACGCCCTCACAAAAGAGATAAGCGCCGCTAACAAGGCCCGTAAACAGTGCGAACAGGAAAAAGCGTCCCTTGATTCAAAGATAGACGAAAAAAAAGGCCTCCTTTCCGCCAGGGAAGGCGAGTTAAAGGAAAAGTCGGAGAACCTTAAGCGTCTCATGGAAGAGGTGGAAAGGAAAAAGGCCGTGTGGACG
>DAIDBB010000485.1 GCA_027310325.1 bacterium
GCGCGCTCCCTTATTCCCTCGGGCCGCGGTTTGAGGATATCTATCGCGTCAAATACTCAGCGGCGGACGTAGACCTATGGTCTTCGCTCGCGGACCCGGCGGTCAAAAAAAACCTTCTTGAGCTTGGCGTCAAATGACGGCGTACGGCGCGCGGCGTTTTAAACCGGGGGTTGACATGTCCCCGGAGAAGGTCTAAACTCCATTTAACAACCCGTCTCTCACCCGTCGATCATACACCCCGATAAAAATCCATCCCGAAGATATTCCCGCTTGAAAACCTTAAAGGGAGAGCGCATGGTCACCGGCGAGCCGAAAAATATCCTTGTTGCCGACGACAGTCTGTTTTTCCGGATAAAGCTCTCCGACGTCCTCATCGAGGCCGGGCACAAGGTGACCGCCGCGAAAGACGGGGCCGAGACGATCGAGAGGCTTAAAGGCGGCGGCACGGACCTCCTCATCCTCGATCTCCAGATGCCGGTCATCGACGGCTTCGGCGTC
The DNA here is from genome assembly GCA_027310325.1 of bacterium. Lineage (GTDB taxonomy): Bacteria > Desulfobacterota > GWC2-55-46 > GWC2-55-46 > GWC2-55-46 > JAKAIQ01. The sequence continues at coordinate 499 of DAIDBB010000485.1, forward strand.
CTCAAATGGATGGGAGAGAACGGACGCAAGGGCGCCTTTCCGGTCCTGGCCATTACCGGGGTCTTCGAGCCCGCCGAGGTGATCGAGGACCTGAAGGCCCTGGGGGCCTCGGGCTTCATGCCGAAGGACCTCTCCCCCGAGGAGATAGTCTTCCGCGTGAACAGGCTCCTTTTTTTCGACAGGCCCTCGGACAAAAGGACGCTCGGCGAACGCGTCCCGGTGACCATCCCAGCGGACTTCACTTACGGGAACGCCAGGAAGAGCGGGACCATCATAAACTTGAGCGAGACCGGCGCGTTCCTCCATACGGACGTGGAGCTCCTCAAAGGCACCCCCATCCGCCTGAGGTTCGCGCTCCCCGGATCAGTCAAGGTCCTCGACGTCGGCGCGATCGTCAGGTGGTTCCCCTACGAGATAGTAAGCAGGATCATATTCTGCGGATACGGCGTGCTTTTTACGTCCATGTCGACGGAAGACCGGAGACGCCTGAACGAATTCATCTCAACGGAAGCGGCAAGGCTCCTTGAAGCGATAGACCTCTGACGCCCTCGACCCCTCTCTGCTATACTTTCATGGGACATATCCGATTGATGAATCTTAACGGGGCGGCATTCGTAGCAAAAGGGGCCGCGTCCGGGGAGGTGCGACATGGAGAGTCGATTCGGGAAAAAAGCCTTCGTCTTGAGGGTAGCGCTGGTCCTCACGGCGCTGCTTGCGGCAGGCCCGGCGTGGGCGTATTACGGCATGAAGAGGTCCATCCCGCTCAAGGAAGTCAGGGCGGGCGGGGCCTCGGGCGCGGCGCTCATCGAGCCTTACGGGAGCAAGATGCCGGACCAGAGGGTCTTTAGCGTCGACGCCTATCATCTGAAGCCGAATTCGGTCTACACGGTCTGGCTCGTAAACGGGCCCACGCCCGCGGAGAGGTCCCGGATGTACTTCCTCGGGGTCGACACAAACTTTTTCAGGACGGACGCCAACGGGAACGGCAGGTACGTTACGACGGTCAGCGAATACGACATCGAGCGCTGGAGGTTCGTCGAGGTCGACTACCACCCGGATGGCGACCCGAGGAACACAAAGGAGATGGTGACGGTCTTGCAGGGCGACATGGTCTACGGCTTCCGTTGGTAGCCGTCGCTCTTTGCCCTCCCTTTCCGGCGAAAGCGGCATCATACCCGGGCGGATGGACGCAGGCCGGCCCTGCCCCTCCCCTGTACCTAAGAACAGGGTGGATATCGCGAGGTCGTAATATGTGGTATGATTTTTAATATCTGATGTTAGGTGTTGGGCCCTCGCGCGGTTTTTAAAATGACGAAAAGAGATGACCCTCTACTGGAAAGACATCTTAAGAAGGGAAGACCGGGGTCTTCACGGACCGGAGGCCGCCGGAAGGCTGTCAGACCTTTACGACCTCGCCCCCGTCGGCCACCTTACCCTCGACCGGAGAGGGTATATAAGGTGGTCGAACCTTACGGCTGCGCGCCTCCTCGGCGTGGAGAGGCCTCTCCTGGCCAACAGGCCCTTTGCTATTTTCGTGGCGAAAGGAGGCATAAGGCCGTTCATGGCGCACCTGCGGACGTGCAGGCTCGAGAAGGCGTCGTTCGAACGCGCTTTAAAGG
>DAIDBB010000496.1 GCA_027310325.1 bacterium
ATATTACCTTCAAGAGCAGTTCGGATAATGGAAAAGAATAAGATACTCCTTGCATTCAAAGATGATGAAGAGACCAGAAAGTCCGCCGGATATCTGTCCAACGCCGGCTTCGAAGTGAGTACAGTCAAGGATGGGGCCAGGGCCATCGAACTCGCCATAGAAGAAGCCCCGTCAATCGTCGTGACGGACCTCGACCTGCCGGTCATCAACGGCGAAAGGATTTTCCATATATTAAGGAACAATCCTCATACGTCCAAGATCCCGTTTATTTTCGTCGCTGAAGTAATGGCCGATATCAAGGGCTTCAGGGCGGAAGTGGACTTGTTGCTCATGAGGCCCCTTAACATGGAGGAGCTTTACGCGAGGATACGTCAGACGCTGTCGCAATACGCTTCCCAGGCCGCGGCAAAGGAACTTGAAGGCAGCCTTGTCCACATGTCTGTGCCAGATATCCTCCAGTTTCTGCATCTGAACAAGAAAGAAGGGGAGCTCAGGGTCGTCTCAGGAGAGACGCGAGGCATGGTCCTCATAAAGGGAGGCGAAATATACAACTGCGTGCTCGATGAAGCCGAAAAAGAAAAGGCCCTTTACAGGATGCTTCAATGGAGCGAGGGGACCTTTGAATTCGTCCCAGGGGCTGTAAGTATCGATAAAAAGATACGTTCCTCAACGGGCAGTCTTCTGATGGAAGGGATGAGACAGATAGACGAGTTGAGGAAAAAACGCAATGAGCTGCCCGACAAAAAAATGGTCCTCAGGGCCAAAGTAGAGTTCAATGCGCTGCCAAAGGGCCTTAATCAGATTATTTATGAATTAGTCGAGCTTTTAAAAGTTTATACAAGGGTCGAAGACATAATCGAACATTGTTCACACACCGATTACGAGGCTTATAGTACCCTTGCTTCCCTTATAAGCAAGGGTATAATCGAGGAGATAAAGGCTGATGACTCCCTCAGGGAATTCCTGACGCCCGATCAGGCGAGAAGTATAAGGGAGAAAATTATAAGCCGCTATTCGGACGTGTCCGGATCGAGCTACGGCAAGATTTTTCTCATTTCTACGTCCGCTAGCCTAGCCCTTAATTTCATAAGACAGTGCGGCCGCATCCCCGGCTTCTCAGTGAATTCCATGTTTGCCTTCAAGGAGAATAAGGCCGAGAACACGTTCGGCGAGGTCGGATCGGTCAGACTCAACGGTGGCACGGAACTTGTTCTTTTTTCGATACCGACGATAAGGAACATGGGGCCTCTCTGGACCGCCTTTTCGACAAATCTGGCGGGGCTTATCCTCATATGGGACGGAAGCGCGGCAAAAGAGATAAAAGAGCTGGTCAATATAAAAAGAGAGATAACCTTGCGCAAAAGGGTGCCGATCGTCCATATATGCGGAGGCTCGGCGCCGGACGCCTCTTATTATAAAAAAGAATTCGATCTCAAAGCCGATGAGCCCCTTTTCTGGATGGATGACAAAGATAGGGGGTTGATCTTCGAGATATTCCACACTCTGTTCGGTAATCTGATGAAAGACGACTATGTATCGGCCTGATACATATAACGGAGGAAGAGGACTTTTACCATGATCGACTTTCATACGCACAGCCTTTTAAGCGACGGTCAACTCCTGCCGACGGAACTTGTGCAAAGGGCCAGAGTAAAAGGGTACAGGGCCATGGCGATTACCGACCATGCCGATGAATCGAATATCGAGTTTGTCATAAGGCAGATCACAAAAGTCTGCAGGCAGTTGAACAAGGATAAATGGTTCCGGGTCGTCCCTGGGGTTGAACTGACGCACATCCCGCCGCATCTCGTCCCGTCCATGGTAAAGAAGGCCCGCGCCCTTGGAGCGCGCGTAGTCGTCGGCCACGGTGAGACCCTGTCCGAGCCGGTCGCCCGGGGGACCAACATGGCGTACATAAAGTCAAGGGTTGACATCCTGTCACATCCCGGCCTCGTATCAGCCGAAGAATGCAGGCTTGCTGCAGAGAATTCCGTCTTCTTTGAGATTACAAGCCGCTCGGGGCACAGCCTCACAAACGGCCATGTCGCCGCGGCAGCCAAGAAACATGACGTAAACCTCGTTTTGAACACCGATACTCACGCTCCCGGAGACCTTATTACGGACGAGACGGCATTGAATATCGCTATCGGGGCCGGACTCAATACCACCGATTTCAGGAAAATCGAAAAAAATGCCGAGGAACTTCTTAAAAGGATATAGGGCTTACGTCATTGCAGCTCTTTCAGCCACAGTTCTCTTCTGGGGCTGCGCCGCGAAGCCGGTAAAAGAGGCTTCGCCCTGGAACACCTTTGCCTTTAATTATGAGCGCACCAACGTCACTCCGGAAAAGCTCCATCTGCCCCTGGTGCTCTCGTGGGCCAGAGACCTTTCGACCGTCAGGTTCTTTAAGCCCTATCCCGAAGAACAGCTGTCTTCTCCAGCGCTCTCTGAAGGGGTATTGTACGTCGGGTCGACGAATGAAAGTTTTTATACTTACGACCTTTCCAGGGGAAAGTGCCTCTGGAGGTTCGACGCAAGATACCCGCTTGAGGCGGCCCCGGCGATAGCCGGAGACCTCGTCTGCTTCGGCTCGGTAGGCGGGGTATTAAGATGCCTGGACAAAAAGAGCGGCGCCGAGAAGTGGAGTTTTCAGGCCAAATCCGAGATTACTTCCTCACCGGTTGTAGCAGGCGACAAGTTGTACTTTTCGTCGTCTGATGACAGGTTTTACGCCCTATCCCTTAAAAGCGGGGAAAAGATATGGAGCTATTACAGGAGCGCTTACCAGACTGTAACCCCAAGACTTACGTCCTCTCCGGCCTATTCCGAGAATAAGATATACCACCTTTTTTCGGATGGCGTTCTCGTGTGCCTTCAGGCGGATTCAGGAAAAGAGCTGTGGAGCAAAAAGGTTGTTAAAAACTTCGATTCCTCCGACAAGACCAGGAGGACCCCGATGGCGCAAAATGGACTTGTTTACATAATAGACGACAACAATGACATACTTGCCCTCGGCGGCGAGAACGGGGACCTTAAGAATAACTATAATGTAAAAAAGGCTTATGATTTCGTTTTCAGGGACAAAAAAACCCTTGTCGTCGCCGGCTCCGATGAGGTCGTCGCGCTCGATACGGCCCTGGGCTCAATACTCTGGAAAACAAAACTCAAGAATAGACCCTCGTCAATATTCGCGGCCGATGATTATCTTTTTATCCTTTCCAATTACAGCTCGGCCCCGTTCAATATCAGTTTTCTGGCAAAGACAAAAGGGTATATTCAGGCGATCGATCTCAAGGACGGGTCCGAGGCCTGGAGGGCGGACCTTGGGTACAGCATAACCGCTAACGCCTCAGCCTCTGAAGGCCATGCAGCGCTTCTTACAAACGAAGGCGCCCTCGAAGTCTTCAGCGTAAAATAACCGCATGGACAAGAAGCTGAACATAGCCTTTCTCTGGCACATGCATCAGCCTCTTTACAAAGACCCTTTCACCGGCGAATACGTCATGCCATGGGTCCTTTATCACGGCACCAAGGACTACTACGATATGGCCGCCGTTCTCGAAGAATTCCCCGGGATACACCAGACCTTTAATCTCGCGCCGTGTCTTATCGAGCAGCTTGGCGAATACGCAGCAGGAAAGGCCGTTGACAGGTACCGGACAATAAGCCTTAAGCCGGCGGCCGAGCTGAGCCATGAGGACAAGGTATTTATCCTTAAAAATTTTTTTCAGGCTAATTGGGACAACATGATAAGGCCCATCCCGCGCTACAGCGAACTTTTGCGCAAACGCGGGCTATCGAACATGGACGAGGACATACACTTGGCGCAGAGATATTTCGTTGAACGCGATTACAGAGATCTGCAGGTCCTATTTAACCTCGTCTGGATAGACCCCGAGATCCGCAGGAGAGACGGGTTTCTTACTTTTCTCCTTGACAAGGGCCAGGGCTATACGGATGAGGATAAAGAGAGGCTTCTAGACAAGCAAACGCAGATAATAAGGAGCATACTCCCCAAGTACGCCGAGTTGAGGGACAAGGGCATAATAGAGGTGAGCGTCTCCCCCTATTACCACCCGATACTGCCGCTTTTATGCGACAGCTTTTCCGCCAAGGTCGCCATGCCCAATGTAACGTTACCCAGGCATAGGTTCCAACACCCGGAGGACGCGCTAGCTCAGATAAAAAAAGGGTGCTCTCTTTACAAGGAAGTATTCAAAGCCCAGCCGGAGGGCATGTGGCCTTCTGAAGGCTCGGTGAGCCCGGAGATACTGCCGTTAATTGCCGGAGAGAGGATAAGATGGATCGCTACCGACGAGGAAATACTCGCCAATTCTCTGAGAAAAGAAATACGCCGCGACGGCTTTGGAAATTGCCAGGACCCCTTTCTTTACAAGGCGTATTCCGTTGACGCAGGAAAAGAGAAGATATCGATTGTTTTCAGGGACCATGTGCTTTCCGACCTTATCGGCTTTGATTATGCCAGGATGAGCGCGAATGACGCGTCCGATGACCTTATAAGGAGGCTTACGAGGATACACGGCATGTTCGAAAAACCGGAGGATCACATAGTGAGCATCATCCTCGACGGCGAGAACGCCTGGGAGAATTTCAAGAACGACGGAAGAGATTTTCTGGTATCGCTTTACTCGAAGCTGTCCGGACACCCAAAACTCGGGTGCGTCACGCTAAAGGAATTCCTGGATAAAAAGCCGACTAATGAAACGCTGCCGTCCCTTTTCTCCGGTTCCTGGATAAACCACAACTTCAAGATATGGATAGGTCATCCTGAGGACAACGCCGGGTGGGACTATATCCATGACGCGAGAGAGGAACTTGTAAAGTACGATGAGTCTGTGAAAAAGACCGCAGACGAAAACGCCAAACAGGCTGTCGAGAGCGCGTGGGAGGAGCTGTACGCCGCCGAAGGAAGCGACTGGTTCTGGTGGTACGGCGATGAGCACTCATCGATGAGCGATGAGCTTTTCGACAGCCTCTTTAGAAAACATATTAAAAAGATTTACGCCCTTATAAACGCCGAGCCTCCGGATTCACTCGAGATACCTATCTCTTCGGAGTCAAAGGGCTACAGGCCCACCGTTACGCCGACATCCTACATGAAACCCGTTATTGACGGGGAAGTGACCAATTATTACGAATGGCTCGCGTCCGGCAGGATCGAGCGAATCCACTTCGGTACTGCAATGCACACCGACGCCCATGGAGGCGGGCTGATAGATAAGATCCATTACGGTTTTTCCGAGGACACGCTCTTTTTAAGGTTCGATTACCTTGCTGAGATGGTATCTATGGATAACGCCTGGAGCTTTACGATGAACTTCCTGCATCCAAAGGCCTTGAGGATTCACGGTACATTGAGCGGGAAGTCCTCGAAGGCCACCGCATTCGAGAAGCCGACCGGCTCCGACAAATGGACTGAAATCGACGCTCGGGTTAGCATTGCCGCTGCAAGCGTTGTCGAGGTGGAAGTGCCTTTAAAGACGCTTGAAGCAGGGAAGGGCGGCGAGATATGGTTTTTCATAAATATCGTTGCCGGCGAAAGGGGGCACGAAAGATGGCCTGTAAAAGGGTTCCTGATAATCGACGTGCCCCCGGAGGATTTTGAGGAACAGAATTGGATGGTCTGACCGATGTTCAAGGTGTTAATTTACCGTCACGCTAAATGGATATTACAGGGCCTCGGATGAAAAACGTCACACCGGCGATGCGTCAGTACCTTGATATCAAGGCTGAGAACAGCGACGCCATCCTTTTTTTCCGGATGGGGGATTTCTACGAGATGTTTTTTGAGGACGCCAGGCTTGCTTCGCGCGTCCTTGGAATAACACTTACGTCCAGGGATAAAGACAGGGACATACCGATGTGCGGAGTGCCTTACCATGCGGCGTTATCCTACATAGCCAAGCTCGTAAAGGAAGGGCATAAGGTGGCCATATGCGAGCAGGTTGAAGACCCGGATGAGGCCAAAGGGATAGTGGAAAGGGCGGTTGTTAAGGTCGTTACGCCCGGAATAGTCATTGAAGAGGAGCTTCTCGACCCAAAGACCAATAATTTCATCGCCGCGGTCGTTTTAAAATCCAGGAAGTGCGGCTTTGCATACATGGACGCATCGACCGGAGAGTTCCGGCTTACCGAGTTTCCGGAGGATGCCCTGAATGACGAGATGAAAAGAATAAGACCTACAGAGCTTCTTGTGGAGGAAACCCTAAGGGACCGTATCAGCACCGCCGAGTCGCCCGTTAAAAAGGTCACAGGGCTATCCAGGTTCGACTTTGGCCTCGAAGTCGCCCTTGAACGCCTGAACAAGCACTTCGGCACGCTTTCTCTCGATGGGTTCGGCTGTTCCGACATGGTCGAAGGCGCCAGGGCGGCCGGCGCGCTCCTTTATTATATCAAAGAGACGCAGAAAGCCCCACTCCAGCATGTAAAAAAATGTATCCCTTATCATACCGACGATTACCTCGTGATGGACCATTCCACCAGGCGCAGCCTCGAAGTAATGCAAAACTCTAGGACAAGCGAAAGGGAGGGCTCTCTCCTCGAACTTCTGGACAAGACCAAAACAGCGATGGGAGGAAGAAGGCTCAGATCATGGCTCCTTTATCCCCTTAAGGATATTACAGCCATCGGGTCTCGGCATGACGCGGTATCCGAGCTTGTTGAGAGGAGGGACGCCCGCTCCATGTTGCGCGAGCTTCTCTCCGAGGTATATGATTTGGAAAGACTCGTGGCAAAGGTATCTATCGGTTCCGCAGGCCCTCGAGACATGGTCTCTCTCAAGTGTTCTCTTAAAAAGATCCCTGCTCTAAAACAGGCTTTCGCTGAATTCAATTCGTCCTTTATGTCAGATCTAGCTTCTTCCCTTGACAGCGTCAACGAGGCGGCGCAGGCGATCGAGTATGCTATATCCGACCCCGCGCCAATTTCCGTTAAGGACGGCGGCGTCATAAGGGAGGGTTACAGCGCTGAGCTCGACGAACTGAGGAAAATAGGCTCGGGCGGCAAGGACTGGATCGCCCGGCTTGAAGCGGCCGAGAGGGCAAAGACAGGAATAAATTCCCTTAAGGTAGGCTATAACAGGGTCTTCGGATATTACATAGAAGTCACGAAAACAAACCTTTCAAGTGTCCCGGATGAGTATATAAGAAAACAGACTCTCGTTAACGCCGAGAGATTCATAACCCCTGAACTCAAGGAATGGGAGGATAAGATATTGACCGCCGAGGAGAGGGCTCTCGATCTTGAGGCGTCTCTTTTCACCGACATAAAAGAAAAGGTCTCAAGGTATTCGGAGAGGGTCCAAAGGACCGCGGACACAATATCTACCCTGGACGCTATCGCGGCCCTGGCCGAGGTTTCGCAGGTCATGGACTATGCAAGGCCTGTTGTATATGACGGAAACGCGATAGAGATCGTCGGGGGGAGACACCCTGTGATAGAGGCGGCCCGTATCGAGGGTTTTGTGGCAAACGACCTTAAAATGGACCGCGACAACCAGATACTTATACTTACGGGGCCCAATATGGCCGGCAAGTCCACTTACCTCAGGCAGAACGCGCTAATCGTCCTAATGGCCCAGATAGGCTGCTTTGTCCCGGCCCAGAGCGCCAGGATCGGGGTCATAGACAGGATATTTTCAAGGGTGGGCGCTTCTGACGACCTGTCACGCGGACAGAGCACCTTTATGGTCGAGATGAACGAGACGGCCAATATCCTTAATAACGCCACGGACAGAAGTCTTATAATCCTGGACGAGATAGGCCGGGGCACGTCGACGTTCGACGGGTTAAGCATAGCGTGGGCAGTCGTTGAATACCTGCACGACCATCCAGGAGTCATGGCCAAGACGCTTTTTGCGACCCATTATCACGAACTCACGGACCTTTCCTTGACAAAGGAAAAGGTCAAAAATTATAATATGGCTGTTAAGGAGTGGGATGATAAGATAATCTTCCTGAGGAAGGTCCTTCCAGGGGGTAGTAGCCGTAGCTACGGGATCCAGGTCGCAAGGCTTGCTGGGCTTCCTTCCCAGGTCATCGGTAGGGCCACGGAAATACTAAAAAACCTTGAGACGGGCGAGTTGAACGACTCCGGGGTACCCAAGATTGCCGTCAGTGATGGGCCCCTGGAGGAACAGCAGCAGATGAGCCTTCTGGGGAAAAAAGACAAGCTTCGGGAGGAGATCGACAGGCTGGATGTGAATAATATGACACCGCTTGAAGCGCTGATGGCGCTTAATAAGATGAAAGAGACACATGGGAACTGAATTGAGAATATCCCGTTCACATAGATTGGCGTCTTTTTTCATATGCTGTCTTACTATTGCGCTGGTCACCATGGGTTTTGCCGGCGAATCGTACGCCGGCAGAAGGGGGGATAACGCCAGGGCTGTCGTCTCCGAGATAAAGCATTGGTCAAACCCCAATTACACAAGGATAGTCATAACAGTCAGTAAAAAAACACCTTACGCCTCAAGGCTTTTAAAGAAGGACCCGACTATAAACATGCAATGGAGGAGGCTTTACATCGATATAAACGGAGCCACGCTCGGCGCGGGATTGAGGAAAGAGATACCGATAGATGACGGCCTTTTAAAGATGGCCCGGGCCGGCCAGTACAATAACGACACTGTACGGGTGGTCCTTGATATCGAATCGATCGAGGACTTCAAGATATTCCCCCTTGATGACGATCTTTACAAGATAGTTATCGACGTGACGGGAGAAAAAAGGCAGCAAAGCGCCGAAGCCGTAGCGAAGGCTGAAAAGCCGGCCAGAAAATCGCCTGAAAACATGAGGATAGCGCCGTCGCCTTCGATATCGCGACAGCTTGGCCTCAAGGTCAGGACGATCGTAATCGACCCGGGACACGGCGGCAAGGACCCCGGCGCCATCGGGATAGGAGGGCTCAAAGAAAAGGACGTTACGTTGAGGATCGCGAGGATGCTCAGGGACAAGCTCGCGAGTACGATACACTCGAAGATAATCATGACAAGGGACAGGGACGTCTTCATCCCGCTCGAGGAGAGGACCGCTATAGCCAACAGCCGGGACGCTGACCTTTTCGTATCGGTCCATATAAATTCCAACACGAGAAGGACCGCGTCCGGGGTGGAGACCTACACGCTCAATATCTCCAACGACGAGGAGGCAAAGAGGGTGGCCGCCCGGGAAAACTCGACTTCCAGAAGGTCAGTAAGCGATCTCGAGTTCATACTTAACGACCTTATTAAGACCGCAAAGAGCAATGATTCGATCGGCCTTGCCACGGCCGTGCATGAAAGCCTTGTGAAAAAACTGAAGGACAAGTTCAGGGATATAAGAAGTAACGGTGTCAAAGGTGCGCCTTTCTACGTGCTTGTAGGCACCAAGATGCCGAGCATACTTTGCGAGGTGTCCTTTATAAGCAATCCGGTCGAGGAAAAAAGGCTTCAAGATGAAAATTACCTCCGTCAGATCGTGGACGGCATTGCCGCAGGGGTGCTGCGCTACATGAACGAGACGGGGTCGGTTTAAATAAAGCATGCTAAACTCCGAGAATACGCTCGTCGACTCGCTAATAAGCGGACCCGCCACCGTTGTCATAAAGGAATACCTGTCAAAAGGTGAAGCGGTCCTCCGTAAAAAACATCTTAAAGAAAAGACCGGCGCGGAAATCTGCAGGTCTTACACCAGCCTTATAGACGATCTTTTAAAATCCATCTTTACGGTAAAATCATCCGATGTGAAATGCGCTGAAAGTGTCGCTCTTGCGGCCATAGGCGGATACGGCAGGGGAGAGCTCAATATACGCTCGGACATAGACCTGATGCTTCTTTACAGGAAGCGTATAACCCCGTCGATTGAGGAACTCACAGAGAAGATGCTCTACATTCTGTGGGATACGGGCCTTGACCTCGGGTTCAGCATAAGGTCGGTAGACGAGTGCATATCGCTTGCAAAAGACGACCTTAAGACAATGACCTCGCTCCTTGACCTTCGTTTTCTCATAGGGGATAGGGAGCTATTCGACATTCTTAATGAAAGCGTAAGGAAAGACCTTTTTAACAGAAAACGGGCCCGGGCTTTTATAGACGAAAAGATAAGCGAGAGCAGGAGCAGGCATCAGAAATACGGAGGTTCGGTATACATACTGGAGCCAAACGTAAAGGAAGGCGAGGGGGGGCTCCGTGACATCCATACTGCCCTTTGGGCAATAAAGGCCCGTAACGCCCGGCACTTGGAGCCTTACTCCCTCGGCCTGATATCCGAGCGTGGCAGAAGTGAGCTCGAAGGCTCGCTTGATTTTATTCTTTGGGTGAGGAACGAGCTTCATTTCCATACCATGCGGAAGACCGACCAGCTTACTTTCGACCACCAGGAAAGGATAGCGAAGCTTCTAGGGTATGGCGACACCGAGCACGTCCTGGCTGTCGAGGCCTTCATGCAAAGATATTACAAGCACGCAACGGGGGTTAATCATTATTCTAATCTTATGCTTTCGAGGTGCCTGCACAGGGATGAGAATAAGCGCAAGCCTTTTTTCTGGCCGAAGAAAAGGGTAAAGATCGACAAGAACTACACGATAGCCGATAACGTCCTGACGGTGCGGGATAGGGATGCATTTTCCAGGGAACCGGAGGCCATCATAAAGGCTTTTGAATATTCCCAGGCATTTAAGGCCGAAATAGACCAGGACACAAAAGACCTTATACTTAGCCGCCTCGATCACGCGAGGACGGAGGATTTCGCTTCCGAGGATGTATCGGCTTCGTTCATCAAGATACTTAAGGGTAAAGATATATATAGGACCCTGAGCGAAATGTATAAGCTCAAATTCCTGGAGAAGTATATACCGGAGTTTTCTGAAATAGTCTGCAGGGTCCAGCACGATCTCTATCACGTATATACGGTGGATGCGCAC
>DAIDBB010000504.1 GCA_027310325.1 bacterium
ATCTCGAGTATCCTTTTTTCACCAGTGGACGCCCTGCCGCCGGCCTGCTCCACGATGAATGAAAGCGGGTTGGCCTCGTAAAGGAGGCGGAGCTTCCCGTTCTTGGATTTCTTATCCGCGGGGTAGAGGAAGATGCCGCCCTTTAAGAGATTACGGTGGAAGTCCGACACGAGGGAGCCGACGTAGCGGGCGCTGTAGTCTTTTTCATTGGTCTTGAGTTTGCCGATGTAGCCGCTTGTGGCTTCCATCCAGTGCTTGCTGTTCCCTTCGTTGATGCTGTAGATCTTTCCCTTCTCTGGTATCCTTATGTTTTCGTGCGAAAGGAGGAACTCGCCGACGCCGGGATCCAGCGTGAAGCCGTGGACCCCGTGGCCCGTGGTATAGACCAGCATCGTACTCGATCCGTAAAGCATGTAGCCTGCCGCGACCTGCTCCGCCCCGGGCTTGAGGAACTCCTTATGTGTTATCCCGGCTTTATGCTCTGCGCATTTAAGGATTGAAAATATCGTCCCCACGCTAACGTTTACGTCTATGTTCGACGAGCCGTCGAGGGGATCGAATAATAGGAGATAGCGCCCCTTCGGGTATTTGGGGTCTATGCTTATTACGTCTTCCATCTCTTCGGAAGCCATTCCCGCGAGGTGGCCGCCGTGCTCCATCGTCCTTACTATGGTCGCGTTGGCGTACTGATCGAGCTTCTGCACCTCTTCGCCGTGGGTGTTTTTGGAGCCAGTTGCCCCGAGTATGTCTATGAGCCCCGCCCTGTTGACCTCCCTTGAGATTATCTTGGCGGCTACCACGAGGTCCGAAAAAAGTGATGTGAAGTCCCCCTTCGAATCCGGGTACCGTCTCTGTTCCTCCAAAAGGAACTTTGTAAGGGTCATGCCTATGGGCATCGCTTGCTCCTCCTTTGGCCGCCGTCCCGCGGTTCTACCGGAAGCGACTAAAAAATGGGGCTATTATAGCACGCCCTTGTTTTACCGCCACCCCAAAAAGAAAAAAGGCCGTTGAAAAAAAGTGTTTTGAGAGGACCTTTTTGGTGCTGCGCATCGATTGTTTAATACCGTTTTCAATCCAAAGGTATTAATTTACAAAAACGTCCGCCTATGAATGGCCGTCCGCACGGACAAGTTTCTCTCAAGCTCTATCCGAAAACCAAAAGTCTTTGAAGGGGGGCCTGGGGTCCGTGCGGACGATTCGTTCAACTAACGTTAATGAATAACGTCCTTTTTTGCGAGGGTGTGCTAAACAATTGCCGTGCGCAGCGCCTTTCTACAGGTCGGGGGCTCGCCGACTCACGAAGTGATAAGGCGAGCCATAAAAATGATTCATTACCTACCGATTCCCGTCGAAGACGGATTGCGCGCCCTTAAAAGGCGGGATTGCGGCGCCCCCCATACAACTGGTTTCCCCCAAAAAGGGTTTTCGGAGCGTTAGTAGGGCGAGGATGCGGTTTTCGGGAACTTGAAGTCTTTGACCTCTTCGACCTCGAAGAGTCCGGGATAGTTTTCGTCTTCCAGGAGGATCCTCCTGACGTTACCCTGCCATATGGATATGAAAAGGTCCTTCTGTTGGGTCGTTGCGGTGCCGCGGAGGACATACGGGACGAGCTCGTTCATCCTGGGGTCCTGTGGGAGCGCCTGGGGGTTATAGACGACCTTTACGGCCTTGCCCGTGTCCTCCCTCTGGAATATGTAAGTATTGAGCTGCATGTCCTTTTCGTCGTAAAAGAGCTTATGGTCCCTTCCATACCTGCCGCCCAGCCCGTGGAACCCGGTTACGCCGCAGGCGCCGGTGATAAACGAGATGACCTGGCCCTGTGGACCGTACGCGAGGTCAGATGGCCCTCCTTTTATGAGGACCCTTATCTCCCCCCTTACTGGAAGCTCTTTTCCGTAGAGCGCCTTCAAGGCCTTTTGGGTTACCTTATAGGCCCCGGAAACCGCCGGGCATGAATGTCCGGCGAGGAGGACAGCGTCGGAGTAATTGAAGACAAACGGCTCGCCTTCGTTTTGCGCCCCCAACACGTATGCCAAGGGCTCCTTAAGCCGTATGGGTTCTACCTTATCAAAAAAATCCTGACGCCATGCTGTGGTAACCTTACTCATCTTATAGATCTCCTGTCTTGTTTATTGGAATAGGGGGTGGTTTTATTTTTTAAAGAGCTTTATCGATTCCAAAATGCCAATCTAATCAAAAAAGGCCCTGAAGTCAAGCAAGCTTTAACCCTCTTCTTCCAAGCCGTTTACCGCCTCTCCGCGTATTTTTGACTAATTAATTTTTGATTTTTTTTCGACTTTTAAAATTATTTTATACAAGTTCAAAGTTTAAATAACTGATAAATGTCTTTTTTCGGGATTTTTTACGAATTTTCTTGACTGAACAAAATTTCGATGCTATATATAAATTTAAACTTGTAATAAGAATAGATTTAATATTAAAAATGTTTTTAAACAACTGTCAAAGTTATAGGAGTATTGATAGGTGTGGGAATAAGGACGCCCGAGCTTCTGGCCAAGATAGACATACCGAGGCAAAAACTCTACTACCTCGAGCAGAAGGGGTTTATCAAGCCCCAGAAGACGGTAATAG
>DAIDBB010000510.1 GCA_027310325.1 bacterium
GTAAAGATCCTCGATACCGCAAAAATGGCCGGCGCTGCCAGGCTTTCGATAGCAACTGAACCCGATAAAACCAGAAAAGGGCGCCAGTGAAATACGCCTCCCTGGATATAGGAACCAACACCTTCAGGCTCCTTATAGCTGAGGTGGAAGGCGCCGCGCTTAAGCCGCTTTTATATAAAAGGACGATCACCCGACTCGGCGGGAATTTTACCGAAGCCGGGATAGACCCGAAGGCCGCCGAAAGGGCCTTTTCTGCGCTATCGGATTTCAGGAGGATCGTCTCGGAAAACGGGGTCGATAAAGTCTATGCCGTCGCTACAAGCGTTGTGAGAAGGGCAAGAAACAGGGATTGGTTCTTAATCGAGGTAAATAAAAGGACCGGCTTCAGGCTGGACGTCATCTCCGGCGACGAGGAAGCGAGGCTCTCCTTACTTGGCGTAATGAACGTAATCAAAGACAGCAGGGTCAACCGTCTCGTAATGGACATAGGCGGGGGGAGCACCGAGTTTATAACGACTAAAGGCGGGGACATCCGTGGCGCCTGGAGCATGGAGATGGGGGTAGTTCACCTTACCGAGAAATTTCTCAAAAGCGACCCTCCTCTTGGTAGCGAGCTTAATAGCCTCGAGGACGACATCAAAGGTGTGGTAGGCGAGATCAAAGGACTCATGGCCAAAGATGGTATAGACCCGGTGGAATATTCAGCCGCGCGGGGGGCCTTACTCGTAGGCACGGCCGGAACCATAACTACGCTGGCGGCCATGGATCAGGATTTAGAGACCTACGACAGGGATAGGATCAATAATTATACGCTTACGCTCGAAAAAGTAAAGAATATGTATAAGCGCCTTTCGGTGATGACGTTAAAGGAAAGGGAGGACGTTTTAACCCTTGAAAAAGGCAGAGAAGACCTTATAATACCGGGTTCAGCCATAACTTTTATCGTCATGGAGTCTTTCGGGTTCCAGGAGATAAAAGTAAGCGACGCGGGGCTTCTCGAAGGGATAATATTGAGGGCTTCGAAGGTTGGCGCTCTCGGCTAACCTGAGATACAGAACGTGGAGGTCTATATAATGGAATATCTGAAGATAAGGGACGCGCTGACGTTTGATGATGTCCTCCTGGAACCTGCTTTTTCGAAAATCCTTCCGAGAGACGTTGACGTATCCACAAGGCTTACGA
>DAIDBB010000521.1 GCA_027310325.1 bacterium
GCGTAAGCCCGAGACCAAGGAGCCCTCCCAGAAATACCTCCAGTTTCGTGTGTATGCGCGCTTCAAGCCTCGAGTGGCTTACCATGACGGCGAGTACGAACGAAAGTATCGCGACCATAGGGTCCATCGTCATGAGGGTTATGGCGGTGAAGAGCGAAAAGGCGACCGCGGCATGCCCGCTCGGCATGCCCCCGTGAAGGGGAGTGCCTTTTTTGGTGTTAGCCTTGAGGACGACGACGGATATAAGGACAAGAAGGAGCGCGACTATCGCTATATGACCTGCGAACAACTTTGCATCCCTTAGCGCCACGCCCATGTTCCCATAAATATACTTTGTAAATATCATGTAAAGGACTATGGCTACGCCTATACCGGCGATAAGGACCGCGCCGGCGGAAACGTCCTTCGCGTTCTTGGCTATAATATGATGCCTGTCCTCGATGAGGTTAACCGTCTCTTCGATCGCGGTATTTAGCATCTCGGCGAAAAGGAGGACTATTATGGATATCGAGAAAAGGACGAACTCGACTACGGGCAGCTTCAAAAAGAGGCTGAGGAACAGTGCCGCCGCCGCTATGGCGTAATGATATCTTATGTGCTTCTGCGTCTTGAACGCGTATATGACGCCCTCGATGGCGCAGTTGAGGCTTTCAAACCAGGTGCCCGGCTTTACCACCTCCTGCCCTTTTTCCGGGCTGTATTTCTTGCCGGCCTTCATCACAGGAAGCACCCTTCCTCGCGGAGCATCTTCATCAGCTCCTCTTCCTTCGCCCTCATCTTCCTAGCCTGGGCCCCGCCTTTCACATGGTCGTATCCCAGGAGATGAAGCACCCCGTGGACCACGAGCCTGCCCAGTTCCTCTTCGAGGCTTACCTTGAAATCCCTTGCCTGACGGGCGGCGGTCTCAACGGATATGACGATGTCCCCGAGGAGGCGTTCGTCTTCCATCTCGAAGCTAAGTACGTCAGTTGGCCGGTCGATCTTCCTGAACCTGCGGTTAAGGTCCCTTATCCCATCATCGCCGGTAACGAGGACGCTCATCTCGCGGTCACTGAGTTCCAAGCTTTTTAAGACGGTCTCCGCCATTTTTTTTATCTTTGCCCGCGCCCCGCGGTTCCCCGACTCGTCCTGGACCATAACCAGCGACTTCAACTTCCGTATCCTCCTTTATCACATCCGGCTCAGGGTAATCGACTCTTTGATGATATATGCCGGCGAACACACGGTTGAAGCTCCCGGCGATAAGATGAAGGTCCTTAAGCGTAAGCTCGCATTCGTCGAGCTGGCCGTCGGTAAATATCTTATTCACTATCTTTTTCGTCAGTAGCTGAATATTTTCGGCGGTCGGCTCGGCAAGCGTCTTGCTTGCGGCCTCCAGCGCGTCCGCCAGCATCACTATTCCCGCCTCTTTCGTCCGGGGCTTGGGGCCGGGATAGCGGTACTCCTTCTCGTCTATACCCCCAGGGGAGCCGTTCTCAAGCCTGGCCTTCTCGTAAAAATAAGTCACAAGCGACGTGCCGTGGTGCTGGCTTATTATGTCCTTTATCTCCGAGCCAAGTCTGTGCTTTTCCGCGAACTCGACCCCTTCCTTTATGTGGCTTATGAGAATAAGCGCGCTCATCTGCGGGGTGAGGTTATCGTGCCTGTTCTCATCGGAGATGTTCTCGATAAAATACTGCGGCATCTTCATCTTCCCGATGTCGTGGTAATAGGCGCTAACCCTGGCCAGCAGCGGATTGGCGCTTATCGATTCGGCCGCGGCCTCGGCGAGGCTTCCTATGACGATGGAATGGTGGTACGTTCCGGGGGCGCGGACGGCCAATTCCTTAAGAAGCGGATGGTCCATCCTCGATAGCTCAAGTAGCTTTATGTTCGTCGCATACTGGAAAAGGCTTTCCAGCACCGGCGCAACACCCATGGCGATGACTGAGGTCAAAATGCCGTTAAGGAACCCGGCGGCGACGTAAAAACCGATCGTAATCGGAGCGCCTTTAAGGGCCGCGAAGCTCAGGAGAACGACCGTATTTACCGCGCCGAGCCAAAGCCCGGCCTTTATCACTATCGACCTTTGGGTACAGTGCCGCACACCCATGGCTGCGGCTACGCCGCCCGCGAGGTAGTAGGCCGAAAGCTCGATGGAACCACCGAGAAAGAACCCCGATATCGTCGCGGCGAGCGCCGCGAAGACGAGGGCCGTCTCGGAGTTCAGGATAAGCCTTACGAGCATCGCCCCCACCGCCACGGGCAATACGAACTTATAGATGGACGAAGGCATCGACGGTACCATGACCGTCATGATGGGCGCGACCGCGGCAGAAAACCTTAAGATGACGAGCACCCCAGCGAATATCGCCGCCAGGAGGATTAGGTCTTTCGTATCGCTTGAAAACTTTCTTATGTTCCTTGACGCGAAGAAATAGCTTATTGCGATAAATACGGCAATAAAGACGAAAAACCCGACTGCGGGAAGAGTAAGTCTTTTATCCTTTACCGCCGACTCCATAAGGCTTAACTTTCTCATATCCGTCGGCGTGATCACCTGACCGTCCCTTACGATGACCTCGCCCTTTTTGATCGTAATGTCCCCCGAGATCACCTCTACCGGGGACCTCACGTCCGAGACCGCCACGTCGCCGGCGCTGTAATTGAAGCCGTAAAAGGTCAAAGAGGGGAAGAAAAGGATTGTAGTGACGGCGCTTACGAGGACAAGGAGGACCGACTTCCTCACGAAGTCATTGAAGACATCGAGGCCAGCGGGCCCGAAGGTAACGGTTATAGCGTTCTTTAGCCGGTTCATGCCTCCTCCGGTACGGCGGCCTTTCTCCTGGCCTCCATCCTTTCAAAGGCCCTAATCACGTCCTGGACCAGCGGATGCCTTACGACGTCCGTCTCCGAGAAGAACACGAAGTCTATCCCATCGACCGACTGGAGTATCTTCTGGACCTCCACAAGCCCCGATGGTTTGGCGAGGGGGAGGTCTATCTGTGTTATGTCGCCCGTGACAACGGCC
The DNA here is from genome assembly GCA_027310325.1 of bacterium. GTDB lineage: Bacteria > Desulfobacterota > GWC2-55-46 > GWC2-55-46 > GWC2-55-46 > JAKAIQ01. The sequence goes on from DAIDBB010000521.1 coordinate 3,011, forward strand.
TTCGAGCCGAACCCGAGCCTCGTGAGAAACATCTTCATCTGCTCGATAGTGGTATTCTGGGCCTCGTCGAGAATGACGAAAGAGTCGTTAAGGGTCCTTCCCCTCATGAAAGCCAGAGGCGCCACTTCTATGGCCCCCCTCTCAAGGAGCTTCTGGGCGTGCTCGTAATCGACCATATCGTGAAGCGCGTCGTAAAGGGGCCTCAGATACGGGTCTACCTTTGCGGCCAGGTCGCCGGGCAAAAACCCGAGTTTCTCTCCGGCTTCCACGGCTGGTCTCGTTAGGATGACCCTGTCGACTTCCTTGCTTGTGAGGGCCGCGACCGCCATGGCCATTGCGAGATATGTCTTTCCCGTGCCGGCCGGGCCGATGCCGAAGACGATATCGTGCTTTCTTATGGCGTCAATGTATTTCTTCTGGGATATGCTCTTGGGGGCTATTACCTTCTTTCGGAAGGACACATAGACGGTATCCATGAATATGTCCTCGAGACGCACGCCCTTTTCCGAGGTCGACATCCTTACGGCATAATCAAGGTCATGGGGATAGAACGAATAGCCTTTTTGGAGAAGGGAATAAAGCTCTGTTATGATCCTTGCGGCGGTCTCTACCTTGTCGGCCTCTCCCTGGATGGTCACGAGACTTCCCCTCGTGTTCAGGTCAACGCCCAGCTTCTTCTCGAACCTCTTAATATTCTCCCCGCCCCTGCCAAAAAGCCGCATGGCAAGGTCATTATCCTCAAGATTTATCTGTTTCGTTATTTTCCCGTTCTTATCCAATTAGGTTTCCAGGGGTTTATTACAAAATAATAACATAATCGGACTTTTTTTGCAATTGACGGAAGGCCGTTTGTGCCGTTCCGGGAGCCTTCGGAACCGTTAAGCCTCCCTCCAAACAAAAAAAGGCCCCAAAGGGGCCTTGATGTCGAAGATTTCAACAAATTTCTATACGGTAGCGATCTTGTCCATGACGCGCAGGTCAGCCCGCGCGGCGTCCGTTGCGGACCATGAATCCAACAGCTCCCATCTGTGCGGCATCTTAAGTACCTGCTGAATGAGTTTGTAATTCAGCGAATGCCCAGACCTGTGCGCGATTATCCGGCCAACTATAGGAGCGCCGAGAAGGGATATGTCGCCCATCATGTCAAGGACCTTATGCCTGACGAACTCATCCGGGTACCTTAGCCCCCCCTCGTTTAATATCTCGCCTTCGCCTATGACGATGGCGTTATCGAGGGAACCTCCCTTGGCGAGGCCGTTTTTCCTCAAGGTCTCTACGTCGCGCAGAAACCCGAAAGTCCGGGCCCTGCCGACCTCGTTTTTAAAGACCTCTTTTGAAAAAAGCCTCGAGAAGTTCTGGCGGGTCATGAACGGATGACTGAAATCGATGGAGTAGTCTACTGTAAACTCCGTCTCCTCGGAAGGCATCAAAAAGACGTATTTGCCGTTTTCCTGTACTTTTATCGGCCTCTTTATAACGATGTATTTCCGGGGAGCGCAAAGCTCCGCAAGCCCCGTTGACTCGATCATATCGATAAATCCGGAAGAGCTCCCGTCGAGTATCGGCACCTCCGGGCCGTCGAGCTCGACGATGGCGTTATCGACCCCGAGGCAATAAAACGCGGCCAGTATGTGCTCGACCGTCGATACTGAAAGCTCTTTTGCGCCAAGCGACGTGGCGTAGCTAGTAGTGAGGACGCTTGAGGCCTCGGCCTTTATCGCCGGAGCTCCGGAAAGGTCGGTCCTCACGAACGTTATACCTGTATCCTCGCCAGAAGGGACGATCTTTGCGTTTACCGCGCATCCGGTGTGAAGCCCTATCCCTGAAAACTCTATACTGTCTTTTAGTGTTTTCTGCAGCATGTTAAGCCTAAAATAAAAGCAATAAATATGCCAAAATCAAAAATATCGGCAAATCAATGCATTACAGAATCAGTCATACATGATACGTTGTATTAATACCAACACGATTCGCGGGATGTCTCTTTTTTACAACAACTTTAGCGTCTATTGATGAGATACAGGATCAACGAAAGTACTACGCTTATGATTATAGATGTAGTTATCGGAAAATATATGACAAATTTATCTCTTTTGAGAAAAATATCCCCGGGAAGCCTGCCTAAAAAAGGTATCTTGGGCGCGAAAGTGAAAAAAAGGCCGATAATGACGATTATGACGCCTATAAGTATGAGGGCTCTCCCTATCATAAACGCTCTCTCCGGATATTCGTTGCATGATTATAGCTTCACGCTCCTATGCGTGTCAATAGAAGGCGGCCATTTGCTATTTGAGCGTTCCATGTAGTAGAATTTAACCATGGAACTGTTTGAGGAATTCAAAAACGCGGTAAAACCGCCAGCTCCCCTGGCTGACCGCATGAGGCCAGGGCGGATCGAGGATTTCGTCGGTCAGGAACAGTTGGTCGGCGAGAATAAATTTTTACACAGGGTCATAAAAAAGGGCGAACTCCCGTCCCTCATACTCTGGGGGCCTCCGGGCACCGGGAAGACCACCCTGGCGAGGATCATAGCCGAGGCCTCAAGGGCGGATTTCGTGGAATTCTCGGC
>DAIDBB010000526.1 GCA_027310325.1 bacterium
CCTTGTTGACCGGGCCGAATACGGGAAGGTTCATGAGCATCTCGTCGAGCTGGAGGATGCCCTGCCGGACCTTGCGGTAATGGCTTTTTATCCAGTAGCAACCCCCGATGACGACGGAGGTTATAAGGAACGTGATCCAGCCGCCCTCGGCGAACTTCTCTATGGTCGTAACGGTAAGGATGGTAACGCAGAGAATGAGCCCTATAAGTTGGACGCTTAAGTGCTGCACCCATTTCTTATCCGTATGGCGGTGTGAGATGTAGAAGTGCGACATGCCGAGTTCCGAAAGGGAGAACGTCAGAAAGACGTTTATGGAGTACATCAATACAAGGGTCGACAGGGAGCCGTGGGTATAGAACAGGACAGCTACGGCCGCCACCCCCATGAGGATGATGCCGTTTTGCATGCTTAGCCTCTCGGAGAGCGCGGCGAACCGGTGCGGTAACCACGAGTCTATGGCCATGTTCGACATGACCCTCGGGCCGTCCACGAACCCGGCCTGGGCGGCGACCAGAAGTAGCGCGCCCTCGGAGAATATCGTTATGAACGATATCCAGTTTCCTCCCATCCAGTGCGAGAAGACACCGTCCGCAAGGACGGCGTTAAGGGTGCGCCCCTCCTCGGGCTTCACCCCTACGAGAAGGTAGGCGATAAAAAGCGCCCCTGCGGTAAAGGCAAGGGATGTGGCCATGTAGAGCATCGTCCGTTTGCCGGTCTGTACCTTCGGCTCCCGCATTATCTGCAGCCCGTTTGAGACGGCTTCTATCCCCGTATATGTGCCTCCGCCCAGCGAGTATGCCCGAAGAACTAAAGCCGCGACCCCGAAAAATCCGATCGCTGAAAGGTCGCGGCTGAGGTTCGTGCGAAAATCGCCCAGGATGACAACGGACTTGCTATAGTGGGTGACAAGCGCGCCAAACAGCAAAAGGACGTGCGTGACGACGAAGATGATGAATATCGGGGCAAGGACGGCTATCGATTCCTTTACCCCGCGGATATTAAGGATAACGAGAAGTATTATGAGAAAAAAGGCGAAGGGGACCTTGTACGTCTGGTAATGGATGGGAAGGAAGCTGAAGATGGCGTCAGCGGATGATACGACGGAGACCGTTATCGTGAGCACGTAGTCGACAAGAAGGGCGCTCCCGGAGATTACCCCGGCCTTTTCCCCAAGCATGTGGGTCGCGACGATGTATCCGCCGCCGCCATATGGAAAGTGCTCTATTATCCTAGAGTAGGCGTACGAGATTATAAATACCGTTAACGCCGTCGCCAGTCCGAGGAGGAGCGCGAGATAGGTGTGGGTCCCCAGCGCCCGGAAGGCCTCCTCGGGGCCGTAGGCCGAAGACGAAAGGCCGTCGGCGCCGAGCCCTATCCACGCGAGTATCGGTATGAGGGCCATCTTGTGGAAGATGTGCGGGTCCCTGAAAGACTTGGGGGCCCCCAGCACCGCGCGCAGCGCCTTCTTCGGAAAACCGGGTTTTTCTTCGGGGACGCTAATCTCGTTTTCGTTCATAATGGGTTTCGTGGGCGATTATCGATAATACAACTTTTATCACCCCTCGGCCAGCACATTTTTAATGACCCTGCCGAATTCCGACGCCCGGAAGGGTTTGGCCATGACGGCCCTGAAGCCGTATTTTCCGAAGTCCGACATTATCGGGTCTTTGGAGTAGCCGCTTGAGACGATGCCCTTGACCCCGGGGTCCAGCGCCAGGAGTTTTTGCATGGTCTCCTTCCCACCCATGCCCCCAGGCACGGTGAGGTCTAGGATGACCGCGTCAAAAGGCCTCCCGGACTCCTTTGCCGCCCTGAAAAGACCGACCGCCTCTGTACCGTTCATGGCAAAGCTCGCCTCAAAGCCGAGGTTGCCGAGCATGGCGGCGATGACGTCCCTCACGATCTCCTCGTCGTCCATGACCAGTATCCTGCGCCTGCCGGTGACGTTCCTTTCCCGTCCGCCATCAGGGACGGCGCAGGCATCCCGGGACGCGGGCAGATAGACGTAAAAGACGGACCCCTTGCCCGGCTTCGACTCGGCGCATATGTGGCCGCCGTGCTTTCTAACGATGGAATACGAAAGCGCCAGCCCCAGGCCGCTCGCCTTCTGTTTGGTGGTAAAGAACGGGTCGAATACCCTCTCGATCTCCTTTTCGGGTATCCCGCATCCGGCGTCTCGTATCGCCACCCTTACAT
>DAIDBB010000537.1 GCA_027310325.1 bacterium
GCTCTCCAACAACTGGTCAGCGAGCTCCATCCCGTCAGGCGGCGGCGTGACGCCGCAGACTACCATCCCGCTCACCTTGACCCCTTTGACCGAGCCCTTTGATTCATTTCCGGGGCCGTGGATATTCGTTGAGAAAGGCACGTCGGTCGTTTTTGTCAGGGACGACGGGACAGGCTTCGGCGCGACCCCGAACGCTTTGGCCGCTGGCGTAAGCTTCGTGGACACGCTCACTCCCGGAACGACACTTCAGACGGACAGGGTCTTTATCCTGACGGACGTCGGCATCGCCGCCCCGACGCTTGAGACGTTTGACGGCGCGACTAACACCCTTGTAGCGACCCCGGGGACGCTCGACAGTCTTCACACCGATTTCCGGATAACGGGCTTAGCAAGCGGCCCGGCCCTCGGCGTAAGCTCCAACACTAGCGGCGGCTCCGACGTCTTTTTCGTAAACCCTGACAAGGACAACTCCATGGTCCGGATCACGATGCCGTCGCCCACGACCTTTTTGCCGGTAAGTATCTCCCCCTTGTAGCTTTTCCGTACGCGCCAAAAAAGCCCTCACATCTATCTTCTGATGAGTAGGCTTTGATAGCGGGGTAGGGTGCGCTGTGAGCACCGCCGTTAATAATTTTCAAGGTCGCGTAACCTGATATATCTGATCAAGAAGTGCCAGAGCTGGATTGGTTCATTCTCCCGGGGAATGGAAGTATTCATCCTGCCATAAATTTTTCGATGAGGCCTATATCCTTCGGATTCGAGAGGATGCGTTATGGAATTCGAGGGCATGGGGACAGAGCAATAATCAATATTGGGTGCGCACAGCGCACCCTACAAGACTAAAATTGTTGGATTACGCTCCGCGAATCCAACCTGCCGCGCTTGTAACTCCTGCCATTTTCTATTCAAGAGTCAGTGAAAGTTGAAGTTTATCGAGCATTTTTTTTAGATGATTAATTCCATTTTTATAATCTTTATGAGCTTCCATGAAAAAACCCCTATATTCAACAGGCTCCCAAAAGGCATTTCCCTTCGGGTGTATCGGCCTTGTATTGATTAGGAATCTAGCCTTACTCGTATATATCGGAAGGTCTTTTTTAATTTTTTCTAAATAGCCGTTAGTATATAAAAATTTTAAAACTTGGCTGTACAAATCCTTTACCGAAATTGCCTTAAAAACTTGCCCATTAATCTTAACATTAATTCCTCTCTGCCTTGGTTCGCGATATACGAGCTTATTCATAAAAATGTCTAAATTTGCCTCCCGCATCGTTTCCTCCTTAGTTAAGCCTATTGATCCTGATGTATTTTTATTTTCTTCGTAAAAATCAAGTAAGCCCTCGATTACATCGCCAGGCGTATCGACTAGTGGTCTTGCTAAAAGTTGCAATCTTTTAAAAATAGTTTCAGATATCCGGATAACTTTGCTCATGGCTCCCTCTTTAACATTTTAGCAATAACCTCTTTTCCGTTACATTATATTGGTTAATAGGTATTGTGTCAAGAGAAAATTCAAACAGGCGAAAATTTCCTTTATCTTGGGGGACAAAAATTCTAGGCGTGGCTCATCGAATACCAAAATAAAAAAGCCCCCTCATCGAAAGATGAGGGGGCTTTGATTTTCCTTTGCTTAAAGGCCTTACTTCTTTTTAAGCTCCTTCGCCTTGTCGAACCCGAGCTGGAGGGCCTTCCTGTTAAGGTCGAGGAACGCGGCGGGCACCCTCGCGAGGACGGCCCTTTCTATGGCCTCGTGCGTGACGATGCCGGTAAGCTCGG
>DAIDBB010000538.1 GCA_027310325.1 bacterium
CCGAGCTTACCGGCATCGTCACGCACGAGGCCATAGAAAGGGCCGTCCTCGCGAGGGTGCCCGCCGCGTTCCTCGACCTTAACAGGAAGGCCCTCCAGCTCGGGTTCGACAAGGCGAAGGAGCTTAAAAAGAAGTAAGGCCCTCATAAACATAAGAAAGATCAAAGCCCCCTCGTCGCAGGACGAGGGGGCTTTTTTAATTGCGACTGCGAAGCCTATTGAAAAAGAAGGGGGCACCCGAGATTCGGATGTCTCCTTATAAAAACTAAACCGTTACATTATTACCGCCTTCCGCCTGTATCCTGCACTTTAGTCTTCCGTCGCTTTTATCTACGTTATTTTCCCACTGTAGCGGACGCAGATTTGAAAGTGCATCAGTGTTGTATGGTGCGCCGTGCGCACCAATTGATTGCTTTGCCTAATCTATCCCGGCCCTTGTGTAAAAGGACATACCAGGACGCGACCCTTGAAAATTATTTGATGGTGCGCTCAACGTAACGCTGAACTTCCGTGTGGCTTGCAAGAAAATAAAGCGCAATTCTCATGCCATATCATCAAAGAAACCGGCCAAACCAGCACAAATCCTCCTGCAGCCTGATTTATAAAGCAAAATTTCACATAAACCCTCTGTGCTCAAAGCCCTTCTGAAAGAGGCTTAAGATTAAAATTGTAAAATTTATTGACAGCGGTAAAAGGCTTTATCAGGTGACATTTAGGAAAGTTACAGAAATATTGAAGTATTATCGGAGATGTAATCGTCGTAAAATAATTTGACGGCCTGAATAAGGGATTTTATTGCCAGCGAACCATGCTCAATGCACGTCGTAAGGTCGGGATTATCGGTAAAAATCCGCACCTTTATGACAATGCGCTAAATTCGACAGTACAGGAAGAAATTTTATTCTTTCGCGTAATGCGGGTTAAGGGCTTTACCCGGTTTTCTCAAATAAAAAACCCGGTCTCAGCCGGGTCTTAGATCAAGTCAGTTTTTTTTGAAACCGGGCCTCGCGCGCTTTGCCTCTACACGCTCCGTTTTTTGACCGGCAGGCAGTTTCTTGATATGTAATCCTTTAGCCGGTCCATCTGTTCGTCGGCGTTCGTGAATTTTATCCCCAAAAGCCCTTTTCTCGTCGTCCATACGACCGCGCCCTTCACGTTTATCCCTTCCCTTTCAGGGTCGGGCTCAGGGAGCGCTATATCGACGGGGTTCGAGGCTATGACAAAAGAGGCGTTGCTGTCGCTTATGCACGAGCCTGAAAGGCTTATGTTGATCAATTTGTCGTGATAGTCCCTGTGGTTGATCTTGAAC
>DAIDBB010000548.1 GCA_027310325.1 bacterium
TAGGTTGGGTTAGCGAAGCGTAATCCAGCAAAAAAGCCTAACCTATCCTAAAGAGCTTAAGCGCCGTGCACGCCGCTATATGACCGAAATCGCTGTCCTTGTGCAGTAAAACAAGGCCGTTCTCAATGGCGATGGAGGCGATAATGCAGTCTACGGTCTTCCTGACGGTTTTACCTTTTCGCCTGCATGTCCTATAAATTTCAGCCGCCCTCAAATATGTATCGACGCCCTTTGGGCTATAAAGCGGCAGTTCGAGCAGATAATCCTTTATTTTATTGAAATCCGCGTCGTCCCTTATGCCCTGCAGAATCTCCGTAAGGATTATCTCCGCTACGCAGATGTCCTCTTCATTTTCAATCAACTCGTGCAGGACCTTACGGTGCGTTGATTTTACCCCGTTCAGGAAATCGATCCAGACGCTCGTATCGACCAGGATCATGCGCGGTTTTTCCTCATCTCGGCGAGGCTGCCGACCCATTTCACCTTGCCTTCGAGCTTAAGGAGGCCCTTCCTCTTCCTCCTTCGCACCAGCTCGTCGAGGGCGTAGTTGACGACGTCCTTTTTCGTCTTAAGATGGGTGAGTTTCAGGGCTTCCTTAACGAGCCTGTCATCTAACAATATATTAGTCCGTGACATATGCTCCTCCTTATACACATAATATAATGTATTTTGGTGTATAAGGCAAGACGGATATTAATGGCCTCGCGCGGGATCAAAAGGATTGTTTGTCTGAATAATAAGACTCGCAGGCTGGCGGGCGAAGCCCACCCTAAGAAATGACAATGCCAGCTTCTTCCTCACCGTACCCCACCTTCACGAGGAAAAGGCCCTGCGGAGGGGCGGTCATGGCGGCGGCTTCCCTGTTTTTGGCTTCTATTATCGTCTTAATTTCGTCGGGCTTTAGCTTCCCCTTGCCCAACGTCACGAGCGTCCCGACCATTATCCTTACCATGTGCCTTAGGAAGGCCGTTCCCCTGACCTCGAACTCTATCATGCCTTCGGGCCGCTCCGTCACCTCGATCGAGGTGACCTCCCTTATCGAGTGCGGGGCGTCGGAGTCCGCGGCCCTGAAAGACGAAAAGTCCTTTTCGCCTATCATGTGCTTCGCCCCCTCGCGCATGAGGTTTATATCGAGGGGCTGGTAGACGAACCAGGTAAAGTTCCGCATGATGGACGACGGGTAACGCCTGTTTAAGACCCTGTAGAGGTAGGTCTTTCCCGTGGAGCCCCGGCGCGAGTCGAACTCGTGCGGGACCTCGGCGGCGTCCTTTACGACGATGTCTTCGGGCAGTATTGAGTTAAGCCCCTGCCTTATCCCCAGGAGCGGTATGCGCGAAGAAGTCTTGAAGTTCGCGACCTGCCCCCACGCGTGCACCCCCGCGTCGGTGCGGGACGCGCCGGAGAGGTTAACGGGCGAGCCGGTGAGCTTCTCGATCGCCCCGGCGAGCTTTCCCTGGATGGTCGGGTGCCCGGCCTGTATCTGCCAGCCCGCGTAGTGCGTGCCTTCGTATTCGATGAGGAGTTTTATATTGCGCATTTTAGCAAGTTGATGGAAGTTTATGCAAACAGGGAAGGAAAGACAGATTGCTTCGTCTCTTAAGTTCCTCGCAATGACAGTTTTTTCCGGTCACGCATCACGGCCACGGTCACGGTCTTTTCAAGATGCTTCGGGGCAAGCCCGTTTCTCACTCATGTTTCCCCCCCTTTTCTAAAGGGGGAGAAAGGGGGATTATGGAGCGATCATATAATCTCCCCTCACCCCTCTTTAAGAAAGAGGGGACCAAAAATCCCCTAATGGAGAAAACTACGCCCCTCATCCGGTTCGTCAATATCAAATTCGACGATCATTCCAACGGGAAAGGTAATGGCGTACTTTTCAATATTGCGCTTGCCTTTCCGCGAAGGGGGAATAATCAAACTGATATAATCGACCGCGGCATAGCTGAAGGCCTTCTGGTTGAAAGGGCCTTCATAGCCGGCGGGCGGGCTGACTTCATAAGGGCCTTCCTCGAAACTCGCGCCTGTCGTCTGCTTTACATCCGCGGATAAATCGCGCTTTTCCCCTTTGTATGTGAAGTGAAAAAATACGGTTGAAACCCTGTGGCCGCCGCCGGGGTCTTTCGAATCCACGATACATTTGTAAAATTCTACCGTGGCGTTGGGCCTGTATGTCTTACGC